>NZ_JBHXML010000025.1:0-98504 GCF_042720345.1 Kitasatospora sp. NPDC058478
CTGGTGTCTTCTGCGGCTTGACGCCCCGTCCGACGTTTCAAACTCTAGCCGATCCCTGCTCCGAAAAGCGAATCGGCCGCAATCCAATAAAACGAACACGCCGAATAAGAACCAAGCCGCGACAAGACGCGACCCAGCCCGAACCAGGAAATGGTGTTTCAAAAGGATTGGCTACCCCGGGACCGTCCGCGCGGAGATGCGTGTCCGGTGCTCCCAGCCAGGCAGCTCGAAGAACTCTACGCGTGATCGCGACCGGATGCAAACGGGGTGCAAAGGGCCGGCCGGACCCCGGGGAGAGGGGTCCGGCCGGCACGACCGCGGGGCGGGGGATCAGCTGTTGGTGGGGAAACCGAGGTTGATGCCGCCGTGCGAGGGGTCCAGCCAGCGCTGGGTCACGGCCTTGCCGCGGGTGAAGAACTGCACGCCGTCCGGACCGTACGCGTGGGCGTCGCCGAACAGGGAGGCCTTCCAGCCCCCGAAGGAGTAGTAGGCGACCGGGACCGGGATCGGCACGTTGATGCCGACCATGCCGACCTCCACCTCGAACTGGAAGCGCCGGGCCGCGCCGCCGTCGTTGGTGAAGAGGGCGGTGCCGTTGCCGTACGGGTTGGCGTTGATCAGCGCCAGGCCCTCGTCGTAGGAGGCGACGCGCACGACGGAGAGGATCGGGCCGAAGATCTCGTCGTTGTAGACGGACATGCCCGGCTTCACGTGGTCGAACAGGGTGGGGCCGAGCCAGAAGCCGTCCGAGGTCGGGGCGCCGTTCTCGTCCTCGGCGGTGACCGGGTGCTTGCGGCCGTCCACGGCGAGCTCGGCGCCGTCGGCGACACCGGACTCGACGTAGGAGGTGACCTTGTCGCGGTGCTGGCCGGTGACCAGCGGGCCCATCTCGGAGTCGCCGTTGCAGCCGGGGCCGACCTTCAGGGTGGCGATCCGCTGCTTGATCTTGTCGACCAGCTCGTCGCCGATCGGGTCGACCGCGACCAGGACGGACACGGCCATGCAGCGCTCGCCGGCCGCGCCGAAGCCCGCGTTGACGGCGGCGTCGGCGGCCAGGTCGAGGTCGGCGTCGGGCAGGACCAGCATGTGGTTCTTGGCGCCGCCCAGGGCCTGCACGCGCTTGCCGTAGCGCGTACCGGTCTCGTAGACGTAGCGGGCGATCGGGGTGGAGCCGACGAAGCTGACGGACTTGACGTCCGGGTGCTCCAGCAGGCGGTCCACGGCGGCCTTGTCGCCGTGCACGACGTTGAAGACGCCGTCCGGCAGGCCTGCCTCCTTCCACAATCCGGCGAGGAAGTTGGCGGCGGACGGGTCCTTCTCCGAGGGCTTCAGGACGACGGTGTTGCCGGCCGCGATGGCGAGCGGGAAGAACCACATCGGCACCATGGCCGGGAAGTTGAACGGCGAGATGATCGCGACCGGGCCGAGCGGCTGGCGGATCGAGTAGACGTCGACGCCGGTGGAGGCCTGCTCGGTGAAGCCGCCCTTGACGAGCTGCGGGATGCCGCAGGCGTACTCGACGACCTCCAGGCCGCGGGCGATCTCGCCGAGCGCATCGGAGTGGACCTTGCCGTGCTCGGACACGATGATCGCGGCCAGCTCGTCGCGGCGGGCGTTCAGCAGCTCGCGGAAGGCGAACAGCACGGTGGTGCGCTTGGCGACCGAGGCGGTGCGCCACTCGGCGAAGGCCGAGGCGGCGGCGGCCACGGCCTGGTCGACCTCGGCGATCCCGGCGAAGTCGACCTGGCCGGCGACCTGGCCGGTGGCCGGGTCGAAGATGTCACCGCGGCGGGGCGCCGCGCCGGCGGTGGCGACGGGCTCGCCGCCGATCCAGTGAGTGATGTGCTTGCTCAAGTCCGTCTGCCTCCGAAGTCCCGGGCGGCGTCCTGCCGCCGGTCCTGTCTGGCGCCGCCCGCGAGTGGGCCGGGCGACGGGATTCACGGGGCTACCGCGTTCGTCTCCAGTCTGGTGCCCGCCGCGCCAGGCCTCAACGAACAGGCTGACGGGGATCGCGGATTCAGCCTTACAGGTCGTCCGGTTGCTCGGCCGAATGCGTGAGGGGGCACGAACGAACGTGTGAAGCCGGACCCGCAAAGACGACCCCGCAAGACGAAGGCGCCAGGACGAACGCGCCAGGAGGAACGCGCGAGGACGAAGCGCCGCCACCCCGCGTTCAGGACTCCTCGTCCTCCAGGTACGGGTCGTGCAGACCGTCGGCCGCCTCCTGGGTCTCCAGCAGGTCCAGCCGCAGGTCCTGGGCCCAGGCGAGCGCCCACCGCTTCAGCCCGCCGACCGCGCGTGCCGCGACACCCCGGGCCCGGAACCGGCCGTCCGCCGCCTCGGCCAGCGTCTCCAGCCGGTCGGCGAGCGCCGCGGGCTGGAAGTCCGCGTCCAATTCGCCTGCCAGCGCGATGAGTTCGCCCTCCCGGTAGCAGTCGGTGAGGGCGTGCACGTCGACCAGGTCCCGCGGCATGCCACGGTCCACCAGCAGCGCGGTCGTGAGCGCGGCGGCGTCCTCCAGGGCGACGACCGGCAGCACAACTGGCAGGACGACCGGCAGGACCGCCGGCAGCGCCACCGCCGGCTCGCCGGGCGGGGGCGCGGCGAGGTCGAAGCGCACCGGCCGGTGGGCCAGCGGCTCCTTCCGCAGCTCCACCGAGTGCGACCGCCCGCCGAGCGCGAGCCGGACGGTGAGCTGCTCCAGCCGCGGCGTGCCCGGGCGTTCGGCGACCCCGCCGCCGGCCGCGCGGTAGGCCTCGCCCAGCGCGGCGGCCACCTCCGGCAGGTCGGCCCCGCCGGTCACCAGGGTGAGTCCGTCCTGCGGGCAGGCCGCGACGCCGTGGGCGCGCAGAGCGTGCCCACCGGCCAGGGCGAGCCCGTACCGGTCGCAGACGGGGGCCGCCAGTGCGGCGAGGCGCAGCTGGGTGTGGCCCGGTCGAAGGGGCGCGTCGACGGCGTCCGGGGCGGTGGTCACGTTTCCAGTCTGACGCGACCGCCCGCCCCGCGCGCCACCGCTGCCCTGGGGCCGGAGTCCGGACCGGGGGATCACCAGCCGCTGAGCCCGGCCGCGGCCTCGTGCAGGGCGAGCTCCAGCAGCACCGGGTCGTTGAGCCGTCCGGAGCCGTCGGGCGGGACGAGCCAGCGCACCCCGCGGCTGCGGCGCTCGGGGTGCGGGACGACGATCCAGGTACCCTCCCCCGCGCTGCGCACGCCCGTACCGATCCAGCGGGCGGCGGTGCCGACGGGGACCAGGAAGCTGACGTGTTCGTCCCCGAAGTCGGTGAGGACGGGGCCGCAGGAGCCGGGGTCCAGGATCTCCAGGGCCGGGCGCCCGAGCCGTCCGGGGACGGAGAGGACGTCCCAGCGGCGGCCGGCCGGTAGCAGCATCAGCCCCAGCCCGGTGCGCTCCCATTGCTCCCGGAAGGCCTCCGGGTCCGCTGCCACCTGGGCGAGCCAGTGCAGTCCGGTGCTCTCCATGTCTGTCCCCGCTTCTTGCCGCTGGTTCCGGTCGGATCGTCCTGGTCGGGACGCGGCGGGGAGACCGAGACCCGCCGTCACCAAGGAGAGGCGGACGGCGGGTCTCTCTTACACGGATAACGCGGATAGCACGGATAACACGGATAGCAGGGATGGCGAGGTCAGCTCACGGACAGCGAGGTCAACTGTCGAAGCCGAGCCCCATGCGGTCGAGCGTGCGCAGCCAGAGGTTGCGGTGGCCGCCGTTGCGGTCCGCGCGCTCCAGCGAGCGGGTGGTGATCTCGATCCCGGCCCAGCGCACCGGCTCGGGCGGGAACGGCAGCGGCTTGCTGCGCACCATGTCCAGCGAGGTGCGCTCGGTGCGCTCGCCGGACAGCAGGTCGAGCATCACCTCGGCGCCGAAGCGCGTCGCGCCGACGCCGAGCCCGGTGTACCCGGCCGCGTACGCGACCTTGCCCCGGTAGGCGGTGTCGAAGAACGCCGAGAACCGGCTGCAGGTGTCGATGGCGCCGCCCCAGGCGTGGGTGAACCGCAGGCCCTCCAGCTGCGGGAAGCAGCGGAAGAAGTGGTTCGCCAGCGTGCGGAAGGTCTCCGGCCGCTGGTCGTACTCGTGCCGGACGCGGCCGCCGTAGTGGTAGACGGCGTCGTAGCCGCCCCACAGGATCCGGTTGTCGGCGGAGAGCCGGAAGTAGTGGAACTTGTTGGCGCTGTCGCCGAGTCCCTGCCGGCCGCGCCAGCCGATCGCGGCGAGCTGCTCGTCGCTGAGCGGCTCGGTCATCAGCGCGTAGTCGTACACCGGCACGATGTACGGCCGGACCCTCTTGACCAGCGACGGGAACACGTTGGTGCCGAGTGCGACGCGCCGGGCGAAGACCCGTCCGTACGGGGTGCGGACGGCCATGCCGCTGCCGTACTCCCGCAGGTCGGTGGCCCGGGTGTGCTCGAAGATCCGCACGCCCTGGCCGAGGCAGGCGTCCCGCAGGCCCCAGGCGAGCTTGGCGGGGTGGACCATCGCCACGCCCTCCTTGTCCCAGAGGCCGCCGAGGAAGGTCGGCGAGTCGACCTCGGCGCGCAGCTCGTCGGCGTCCAGGACGGTGATGTCGAAGCCGTACCGGGCGACGGCCTCGGCGATCTCGTGGAGTTCCTCGACCTGGTGCGGCTGGGTGGCGACGTCGATCTCGCCGGTGCGCTCCCACTCGGCGTCGATGCCGTAGCGCTTGAGGGTGGCCTCGATGCCGTCCAGGTTGGCGGCACCGAGGCGTTCCAGCTGGGCGAGTTCTGCGGGCCAGCGTTGCAGGCCGTTGCCGAAGCCGTGGGTGAGGCTGGCAGCGCAGAATCCGCCGTTGCGCCCGGACGCGGCCCACCCGACCTCGTTGCCCTCGACCAGCACGACGTCCAGCGAGGGGTCGCGTTCCTTGGCGATGAGGGCGGTCCAGAGGCCGGAGTAGCCGCCGCCGACGACCAGCAGGTCGCAGGTGGTGTCGCCGACCAGGGCGGGCAGCGCCGCCGGCCGCCCCGGATCCTCCAGCCAGAAGGGGGTGGGCCTGGCGTCACTGAGTGCGCGGGCGGAGTCCATGCATTATCAGCCACTTTCTGTACTTAGGCGATGGTTTGTTCGGCCACCACACCCGACCGTACGTCAGGCGGTGGCCTTCCGGCGGTTGCCCAGCCACTGGCCGGCGACGGTCAGCGCGACGGCGGCGATGAACATCGCGGTGCCGATGACGTTGACCTGTACCGGGATGCCGCGCTGCGACGCGCCCCAGACGAACATCGGGAAGGTGACCGTGGTCGGGCCCGAGTTGAACTGGGTGATGATGAAGTCGTCGAAGGAGAGCGCGAAGCTGAGCAGCGCTCCCGCCGCGATGCCGGGGGCGGCCAACGGCAGGGTGACCCGCAGGAAGGTCTGGATGGGGGTCGCGTAGAGGTCCTGGGCGGCCTGTTCGAGCCTCGGGTCCATGCTCATCACGCGGGCCTTGACGGCCGTCACCACGAAGCTGAGGCAGAACATGATGTGCGCGATGAGGATGGTGGTGAAGCCGAACGGGATGCGCATGTTGAGGAACAGCGTCCCGAGCGAGGCGGCCATGACCACCTCGGGCATGGCCATCGGCAGGAAGATCATCGCGGTGGTGGCCGAGCGGCCGCGGAAGCGGTAGCGGGCCAGTGCGAAGGCGACCATGGTGCCGAGCACGGTGGCGCCGATGGTGGCGAGCACCGCGATCTGCAGGCTGAGCGAGAGCGACTGGCACATGTCGGCCACGCCGCAGGGGTTGGTCCAGGCGTCGGTGGAGAACTCGTTCCACTCGTAGTTGAACTTGCCGACCGGTTTGTTGAACGAGAAGGCGAGCACGACCAGGTTGGGCAGCACCAGGTAGGCGAGGGCCAGCACGCCGGCCAGCACCACCAGGTGGGCGCGTATCCACTTGGTAATCCGGGACATCAGACCAGTTCCTCCGTCCCGGCCTTGCGCATGTAGACCGTCACCATGCCCAGGATCAGGGCCATCAGGATGAAGCTCAGTGCGGCAGCCGTGGGGTAGTCGAGCACGTTCAGGAACTGCTTCTGGATGCCGTTGCCGACCATCTGCTCGCTCGGCGAGCCCAGCAGCTGGGCGTTGATGTAGTCGCCGGAGGCCGGGATGAAGGTGAGCAGGGTGCCGGCGACCACGCCGGGCAGCGAGATCGGGAAGGTGACCTTGCGGAAGGTGGTGAACGGCCGGGCGTACAGGTCGCCGGCCGCCTCGTGCAGGCGGGGGTCGATCCGCTCCAGCGAGGTGTACAGCGGCAGGATCATGAACGGCAGGAAGTTGTAGGTGAGACCGCAGACCACGGCGAGCGGCGTGGCGAGCACCCGGTCGCCGGAGGTGAGGCCGAGCGCGTTGGTGACGTCCAGGACGTGCAGGGTGTTGAGCACCCCGACCACCGGCCCGCCGTCGGACAGGATGGTCTTCCAGGCCAGCGTGCGGATCAGGAAGCTGGTGAAGAACGGCGCGATGACCAGGATCAGGATGACGTTGCGCCAGCGCTTGCTCGCCTTGAAGGCGATCGTGTACGCGAGCGGGTAGCCGACGGCCAGGCAGAGCACGGTGGCGATGCCGGCGTAGGAGAACGAGCGGACGAAGTGCCACTTGTACTCGACCAGGGCGTCCCAGTAGGTCGCGAGGTGCCAGGTGACCTTGAAGCCCGCTTCGAGCGAGCCGGTCTGCAGCGAGGTGGACGCCTGGTAGACCATCGGGACGGCGAAGAAGACGACGAGCCAGGCGATGCCGGGCAGCAGCAACCAGTACGCGGTGAGCTTGCGCTTCGGCTTCCGCGCCGGTTCCGTGAGCGGTATGACCTGTGACGGAGCGGCCGGGGTGGTGGTGGTCATGCGGCCTCCTCCGCGGTGCCCGCGTCGATCGCCTGCGCGGCGTCCAGGGCGAAGGAGTGCGCCGGGTTCCAGTGCAGCAGGACGGGCGCGCCGGGGACGATCCGGGCGTCGCGCTCCATGTTCTGCTCGAAGACGGTGACCTCCTGGCCGCCGTCGGTGCGCACCACGTACTGGGTGGAGACGCCGATGAAGCTGGAGTCGAGGACGGTGCCGGCCAGCCGGTTGCGGCCGTCGGCGACCTCGGCGGAGGCGTGCGCGATGGTGATCTTCTCCGGGCGCACGCCCAGGTGGACCTGCCTGGCCTCGGTGGCGCAGCGCGCCTTGGGCACGGCGAGGCGGACGCCGGCCGCGGTGAGCAGCAGGTCGCCGCCGTCGGTGCCGGTGACCTCGGCGGGCAGCAGGTTGGACTGGCCGAGGAAGTTGGCCACGAAGGTGGTGGCGGGGTTCTCGTACAGCTCGGCGGGGGCGCCCAGTTGCTCGACCCGGCCGCCGTTCATCACCGCGATGGTGTCGGCCATCGTCATGGCCTCCTCCTGGTCGTGGGTGACGTGCACGAAGGTGATGCCGACCTCGGTCTGGATCCGCTTGAGCTCCAGCTGCATCTGGCGGCGGAGCTTGAGGTCGAGTGCGCCGAGCGGCTCGTCGAGGAGCAGCACCTGCGGGTGGTTGATCAGGGCGCGGGCGACGGCGACGCGCTGCTGCTGGCCGCCGGAGAGCTGGTGCGGCTTGCGCCGGGCGTACTGGCCGAGTTCGACCAGCTCCAGCATCTCCTCGACCTGCTTCTTGACGTCCTTGCGGCCGCGGCGGCGCAGGCCGAAGGCGACGTTCTCGAAGATGTCGAGGTGCGGGAAGAGCGCGTAGCTCTGGAAGACGGTGTTCACCGGCCGCTTGTACGGGGGCAGGGCGGTGACGTCCTGGCCGCCGATCAGGACGGTGCCGCTGGTGGGCTCCTCCAGGCCGGCGATCATGCGCAGGGTGGTGGTCTTGCCGCAGCCGGAGGCGCCGAGCAGGGCGAAGAAGGAGCCCTGCGGGACGGTGAGGTCGAGCGGGTGGACGGCGGTGAAGGCGCCGTAGGTCTTGCCGATGCCGGTGAGGCGGACGTCGCCGCCGGCGGCCGCGTCGCGCTGCTGGTCTGTCATGGGTGTCTTCCTGGGTTCTCTGCCGGGAGTGGGCCGCGCGTGGGGGGGTCAGGCGCCGATGAGCTTGGAGAACTTCTGCTCGAAGTCGCTCTCCTCGGTCTCGGTGAGGGTGCGGAACACGTGCGACTTGGCCGCCATCTCGGGGGTGGGTACGACCAGCGGGTTGGCCGCGCTGTCCGGGGCGAGGGCGGCGAGTTCGTCCTTCATCCCGGTGACGGCGGAGACGAAGCCGATGCCCGCGACCAGCTGCGCCGCGATCTTCGGCTGATAGTAGAAGTCGATCAGCTTTTCCGCGTTCGCCTTGTGCTGCGCCCGGGCCGGGATCAGCATGTTGTCCGTCGAGGAGACGTAGCCCTTCTCCGGGATGACGAACTCGATGTCCGGGTTGTCGGCGCGCAGTTGGATCAGGTCACCGCCCCAGGCGACGCAGGCCGCGATGTCACCGGAGGACAGCTCCTGGCCGTAGTCGTTGCCGGTGAAGCGGCGGATCTGCTTGCTGTCGACGCCCTTCTGCAGCCGGGCGACGGCGGCGTCGTAGTCGTCGGCGGTGAACTTCGCCGGGTCCTTGCCCAGGTCCAGCAGGGTGATCCCGATGCTGTCGCGCATCTCGGAGAGGAAGGTGACCCGGCCCTTGAGGTCGGGGTCGTCCAGCAGTTGGGAGACGCTGGTGACCTCCTTCCCCTTGGTCGCCTTCTTGTTGTAGGCGATGACGACCTGGATGCCGGCCCACGGGTAGGAGTACAGCCGGCCCGGGTCCCAGTCGGGGGCGCGGAAGCGGGAGTCGATGGTGGTGATCGCGGTGGTGACGTTCGCCGGGTTGAGCTTCTGCGCCCAGCCGAGCCGGATCATCCGGGCGGCCATCCAGTCGGTGAGGACCATCAGGTCGCGGCCGGTGTCCTGGCCGGCCGCGAGCTGCGGCTTGACCTTGCCGAAGAACTCGACGTTGTCGTTGACGTCCTCGTTGTACCTGACCTTGACGCCGGTGGCCGCGGTGAAGGCGTCCAGGGTGCCGTGCTTCTCCTTGTCCTTCTCGTCGGTGTCGATGTACAGCGGCCAGTTGGAGAAGTTGACCACCTTCTCGGTGTCCGAGAGGTCCTTGGCGGCGTTGGCGGTCGAGTCGCCGCCGACGGTCCTGGCCGCCGGGATCCCGCAGGCGGCCAGCGTGCCCGCACCGGCGGTCAGCGCGGCGGCCCGCAGCAGGGTGCGGCGGCCGATCGCGGCCCGGCCGCTGGTCTGGCTGCGTTCCCAGGCCTTGCGGACCGGTTCGGGCAGACCGTCGGTGAACTCGTTGAACGCCATGGAACGGGCCTCCTGGGGGTAAGAGGTCGAATCGGGGCGCCCTGGGGGCGGCGCCCCTGGGCAGGGGTTATCTGTCTCCGAAGACGGTGCGGTGCCAGTCCTTGCGGGCCACCGCGGTGGTGTCGAACATGACGTGCTTGACCTGGGTGTACTCGTCCAGCGAGTACTGGGACATGTCCTTGCCGTAGCCGGACGCCTTGTAGCCGCCGTGCGGCATCTCGCTGATGATCGGGATGTGGTCGTTGACCCAGACGCACCCGGCCGCGATCTCCCGGGTGGCGCGCAGCGAGCGGTGCACGTTGCCCGTCCAGGCGGAGGCGGCCAGGCCGTAGGGGGTGTCGTTGGCCAGCCGCAGGCCCTCGTCGTCGGTGTCGAAGGGCAGCACGACGAGCACCGGGCCGAAGATCTCGCCCTGGACCACCTCGCTGTCCTGGGCGGCGCCGGTGATCAGGGTGGGCGCGTAGTACGCGCCGCGGGTGAGGTCGGTGCCGTCGTGGCCCTGCTCCGGCGCGCGGCCGCCGGTGACCACGGTGGCGTAGGAGCGGGCGCGTTCGACGAAGCCGGCCACCCGGTCCCGGTGGGTGTACGAGACCAGCGGGCCGAGGTCGGTGTGCGGGTTGAGCGGGTCGCCGATCCGGATCGCGGCGTACAGCTCGGCCACGCCGGCCACGAACGCGTCGTACAGCGGGCGCTGGACGTACGCGCGGGTGGCGGCGGTGCAGTCCTGGCCGCCGTTGATCAGCGAGGCGGCGACCGCGCCGTGCACGGCGGCGTCGAGGTCGGCGTCGTCGAAGACCACGAACGGGGCCTTGCCGCCGAGCTCCAGGTGGGTGCGCTTGACGCTCGCGGTGGCGAGTTCGGCGACCCTGCGGCCGACCGGGGTGGAGCCGGTGAAGGACACCATGGCGACGTCCGGGTGCGCGACCAGGTGCTCGCCGGCGGTGCGTCCGGCGCCGGTGACCACGTTGACCACGCCGTCGGGGATGCCCGCCTCGGTGCAGGCCCGGGCGAACATCAGCGAGGTGAGCGGGGTCAGCTCGGACGGCTTGAGCACGATGGTGTTGCCCGCCGCGATCGCCGGCAGGACCTTCCAGGCGGCCATCTGCAGCGGGTAGTTCCACGGCGAGATCGAGCCGACCACGCCGATCGCCTCGCGGCGCACGTAGGAGGTGTGGTCGCCGGAGTACTCGCCGGCCGCCTTGCCCTCCAGGTTGCGGGCGGCGCCGGCGAAGAACGCCACGTTGTCGATGGTGCCGGGGACGTCGAACTCGGTGGCCAGCTTGACCGGCTTGCCGGTCTGCGCGGTCTCCACCCGGGCGAGGTCTGCGCTCGCCGAGGTCAGGACGGCGGCCAGTGCGGTCAGCGCCTCGGAGCGGGCGCCGGGGGTGGCGCGGGACCAGCCGGGCAGGGCCGCCTTCGCGGCGGCCACGGCCGCGTCGACCTCGCCGGTGGTGGCCAGGGCGACCTGCTCGACCACGCTGCCGTCCGCGGGGTTGACGACCTGGAAGGGCTCGCCGCTCCCCCGGGTCCGACGGCCCGCGATGTACTGCGCGCCCGCGCCGAAGTCGGTCAGGTCCATCTGGTTCCTCCAAGTGCCGGTGGGTCGACTGCCACGGCGATTCTCACGGTTGTGCGGTGGGGGAATCCGACCGGCTGATCACCGGGGTTGCGCGATCCTGGCAGTCCGGCGGACTCCGGACAAGGGATTCCGCTGTTGCATTCCGGCAACGCGATGGATTCCGGCGTGAGGTCTGTTTTTCGCCACAGCCGACCCGCTGACCATGCCCGTTGCCGCCCCGGCGTGACAAGGGTCACTCCGACAACCTCGGCGGGTAGGGCCTTACAGGGTGCAAGGGTTCACCGAGGGCGACAGGTCGTCGCCGCGATGGATGATTTACCTGACACTCTGGTCCCTCAAGGCCCTGGAGGCCCGCGATGCTCCCCACCGTCGCCCGCGTGCTCGACCTGGAGGTGATGCGGCGCGGCCTGCCCCAGGTCGTCGCCGGCGCCGACCACCTGGAGCGGCCGGTCCGCTGGGTCCACGTGAGCGAACTGCCCGACGTCGCCGGGATGCTCCAGGGCGGCGAACTGGTGCTCACCACCGGCATCGCGCTGCCCGACGACCGCGAGGGCCTGGCCCGCTACGTCCGCGAGCTGGACGAGGTGGGGGTCGCCGGACTGGTCGTCGAGTACGGCCGGCGCTACTTCGACTCGCTGCCCCGCGCCCTGGTGCACGCCGCCGAACAACGCGGCCTGCCGCTGATCACGCTCCGCCGCGAGCTGCGCTTCGTCGCCGTCACCGAGGCCGTGCACGCGCTGGTGGTCAACGCCCAGCTGGAGCAGCTGCGCGTCTCCGAGGCCGTCCACCAGGTGTTCAACGAGCTGGTGGTGGAGGGCGCCGAGCCGCCCGAGGTGATCCGCCAGGTGGCCCGGATGGCGGGCGCGCCGGTCGTCCTGGAGAACCTCGCGCACCAGGTGCTCGCCCACGACACCGCCGGCCGCCCGGAGGTCGAACTGCTGGAGGACTGGGAGCGCCGCTCCCGCGGGGTCCGCCCGCCCGGCCGCACCGGGCACGACCCGCGCAGCGGCTGGCTGGTGACCACGGTCGGCGCCCGCGGCCAGGACTGGGGCCGACTCGTGCTGGTGCAGGATCCGGGCCCGCTGCCCGAGAACGAGGCCCACCCGCACACCATGCTGCTGGAACGCGGCGCCTCCGCCCTGGCGCTCAACCGGCTGGTGGTGCGCGACCGGGAGAGCCTGGAGCGGCAGACCCACCGCACCCTGCTGTCCGGCATCCTCACCCACGCGCTGACCGTCTCCGAGGTGGCCCTGCGCGCCCAGGCGCTCGGCGTCCCGCTGGAGGGCCGCCGGCTGGTCGGAGTGGTGCTGCGGCAGCGGCGCGGCCCGATCCCGGCCGCCCTGGAGGCGCAGGCCCGGCTGCGCGACTTCACCGAGCTCGCCGCGGGAGCCGTCCGGGCCTGCCGACTCTCCGCCCTGGTCGGCGCGCTGGACGACGAGGGCGTCGGCGTGCTGATCACGCTCGGCACCCAGCAGGACGAGCACGCCGCCCTGGACGCCTTCTCGGCCACGCTGCGCCGGATGTCGGCCGAGGCCGGCCGGGACGACGCCGCCGCCGCACCCGCCCCGGTGGTCGCGGTCGGCTCCTCGGTCGGCTCCGTCCGGGACGCCCGGCGCACCCTGCTGGAGGCCACCCAGGTCGCCGACGCGGCCCTGCACGACGCGCCCGGCGGCCGGGCCGCCTCGTACTACCGGCTGCCGGACGTCCGGCTGCGCGGCCTGCTCCACCTGCTGCGCGACGACGCCCGGCTGCAGACCTACGTGGAGCGGGAGCTGGGCCCGCTGCTGGCCCACGACGCCGAGCACAACGGCCAGTTGGTGCAGATGCTGCGGATCTACCTGGAGCAGGGCCGGAACAAGTCGGCGGCGGCCGACGCCGCGCACCTGTCCCGGCCGTCCTTCTACGACCGCCTGCACAAGGTCGAGCGGATCCTCGGCGTCGACCTCGACCAGGTGGAGTCCTGCCTCTCCCTGCACGTGGCGCTGCTCGCCCTGGACGCCGTCCGCCGCTGACCGCTGACCGCTGACCGCTGACCGCTGACCGCCGGTGGCCTACACGCCGGTGATGCGCCCCCAGACCTTGTGCAGTTCGGGCCGCTCCGCCGAGGTGACGTCGCGCATGGTGTGCAGCCGGGCGCGCATCTCGTCGGTCGGGAAGAGCAGCGGGTTCTCCGCCAGTTCGGCCTTGTCCTTGTCGCCGCTGGCCGCCAGCACCTCGCGGGCGGCCGGCACCGGGCAGATGTACTGGACGAACGCGGCGAGTTCGGCGGCGACCTCGGGCTGGTAGTAGTGGTCGATCAGCAGCTCGGCGTTGCGCTTGTGCCGGGCCCGGTTGGGGATCATCAGGCTCTCCGCCCACAGCTCGCCGCCCTCCTGCGGCACCACGAACTCGATGTCCGGGTTCTGGGCGGTCAGTTGGACGGCGTCGCCGGAGTAGGCCTGGCAGGCGACGGCGGCACCGGAGGCGAGGTCGCTGGTGTAGTCGTTGCCGGTGAAGCGGCGGATGTGGCCGGTGTCGACCATCTTCTGCACGGTGTCCATCGCCCGGTGCGCGTCGTCCTCGCCGAACCGGGAGACGTCCGCACCCTGGGCGAGCATCAGCAGCCCGAGCGCCTCGTCCAGCCCGGCGAACAGGGTGACCCGGCCCTTGAGATCGGGCGCCCAGAGGTCCGCGGTCGACTTCAGTTCCCGACCGAGCGCCTTGCGGTTGTACGCGATGCCGGTGATCCCGGACTGCCAGGGCACGCTGCGCCGGCGCCCGGGGTCGAAGGCCGGGTCGGCGAGCTGCGGGTCCAGGTTGGCGGTGACGTTGGGCAGGCTGGCCCGGTCCATGGCCTGCACCCAGCCGAGCGAGACGTACCGACCGGCCATCCAGTCGCTGACCACCATGAGGTCCCGGCCGGGGTCGGCGCCCTGGGTGAGCACCGGGCTGATCTTGCCGAAGAACTCGTCGTTGTCGTTGATGTCCTCGGTGTAGGTGACCGCGATGCCGGTCCGCTCGGTGAAGGCGTCCAGGGTCGGCCGGTGGCCCTGGTCGTCGGTGTCGATGTACTGGGTCCAGTTGGAGAAGGCGAGCCGCTGCTCGCGGTCCGAGCGGTCCTGGACCGAGCGGCGGTCCTCGGCGACGTACGCGGACGGGATGCCGCAGCCGGTCAGCGTGCCGGCGCCGAGCAGCGCGGCCCCGCCGAGCACCGAACGCCGGCGGATCGTACGGGAGTTGTGGGGGCGGGTCGGGGTGGTGCTGCTGGGCATGGGGAAGGCCTCCGGAGCGTGGGACGGCCCCGGGCGTGCGCGACACCCGGGGCCGTCCGGTCGGTACGTCAGACGGTGTGCGCGTCGGCGAGCGACAGCACCTCGTCGAGCACCGCGAGACCGGTCTTGGCCTCCTCCTCGGTGACGGTGCACGGCGGGACGACGTGGAGGCGGTTCATGTTGACGAACGGCCAGAGCCCGCGCTGCTTGCAGGCAGCGGCCAGCTCGGCCATCGGCGCGTTGGCGGGGCCGGCCGCGTTGTACGGGACCAGCGGCTCGCGGGTCCCGCGGTCCTTCACCAGGTCGAGCGCCCAGAACACGCCGAGGCCGCGGACCTCGCCGATCGAGGGGTGCCGCTCGGCCAGCTCCCGCAGGCCGGGGCCGAGCACGGTCTCGCCGATGTGCTTGGCGTTCTCGACGATGCCCTCCTCCGCCATGGCGGTGATGGTGGCGACGGCCGAGGCGCAGGCCAGCGGGTGGCCGGAGTAGGTGAGCCCGCCCGGGAACGCCCGCTCGGCGAAGGTGGCGGCGATCTCGGCGCTGATCGCCACGCCGCCCAGCGGGACGTAGCCCGAGTTGACGCCCTTGGCGAAGGTCAGCAGGTCCGGGGTGACGCCCCAGTGGTCGGCGGCGAACCACTCGCCGGTGCGGCCGAAGCCGGCCATCACCTCGTCGAGGATGAACACGATGCCGAAGCGGTCGCAGATCTCCCGCACCCCGGCCAGGTAGCCCGCCGGCGGGATCAGGATGCCCGCGGTGCCGACCACGGTCTCCAGGATGATCGCCGCGATCGTCCCGGGGCCCTCGAAGGCGATCACCTGCTCCAGGTGCTCCAGCGCGCGCTCGCACTCCTGCGCCTCGTTCTCGGCGTGGAAGTTGGAGCGGTAGGCGTACGGGCCCCAGAAGTGCACCACGCCGGAGACGCCGGTCTCGTTGGCCCAGCGCCGCGGGTCGCCGGTGAGGGCGATCGCGTTGGCGGTGGCGCCGTGGTACGAGCGGTAGGCGGACATGACCTTCTGCCGGCCGGTGTGCAGCCGGGCCAGCCGGACGGCGTTCTCGACCGCCTCGGCGCCGCCGTTGGTGAAGAAGATCTTGTCGAGGTCACCGGGGGTGCGCTCGGCGATCAGCCGGGCGGCCTCGCTACGCGCCTCGACCGCGAAGCCGGGGGCGATGGTGCAGAGCTTCGCCGCCTGCTCCTGGATCGCGGCGACCACCTTCGGGTGCTGGTGACCGATGTTGGTGTTGACCAGCTGCGAGGAGAAGTCGAGGTAGCGGTTGCCGTCGTAGTCCCAGAAGTACGAGCCCTCGGCGCCGGCCACCGCGAGGGGGTCGATCAGCGCCTGGGCGGACCACGAGTGGAAGACGTGCGCGCGGTCGGCGGCCTTGACCGCCTGGCCGGCGGCTGAGTCAGCGGTGGGGATGCTCATGCCGGTAAGGCTAGGGAGTCGCGGCCCCGAAGTGCAGTTTCATCTTGTCAGCCGGTCACGCGAACGGCCGACAGGATGCAAAGACACCGGGCCCGGGTCGAAAGGACCCGGGCCCATTGTCCGTTCACACGATGGACGTGCGATCAGATCGCGGCCATACAGCGCCCGACCGCCACGACCCGCTAGATCGCGGTCATACAGCGCCCGACCGTCACGACCCGCTAGATCGCGGTCATGACGTGCTTCACCCGGGTGTAGTCCTCGAAGCCGTACGCGGAGAGGTCCTTGCCGTAGCCGGACTTCTTGAAGCCGCCGTGCGGCATCTCGGCGACCAGCGGGATGTGGGTGTTGATCCAGACGCAGCCGAAGTCCAGCCGGCGCGACATCCGCATGGCGCGGGCGTGGTCCTTGGTCCACACCGAGGAGGCCAGCGCGAAGTCGACGCCGTTGGCGTAGTCGACGGCCTGGTCCTCGTCGGTGAACTTCTGCACGGTGATGACCGGGCCGAAGACCTCGTTCTGGATGATCTCGTCGTCCTGCCGCAGGCCGGAGACGACGGTCGGGGCGTAGAAGTAGCCCTTCTCGCCGACCTGGTGGCCACCGGCCTCGATCTTGGCGTGGGTGGGCAGCCGCTCGATGAAGCCGGCCACCTGCTTCAGCTGGTTGGCGTTGTTCAGCGGGCCGTACAGCACGTCCTCGTCGTCCACGCCGCCGGTCTTGGTCTCGGCCGCGGCCTTGGCCAGCGCCTCGACGAAGGCGTCGTGGATCGACTCGTGCACCAGCACGCGGGTGGCGGCGGTGCAGTCCTGGCCGGCGTTGAAGTAGCCCGCGACCGAGATGCCCTCGACGGCCTCGGCGATGTCGGCGTCCTCGAAGACCACGACCGGGGCCTTGCCGCCCAGCTCCAGGTGGACGCGCTTGACGTCCTTGGAGGCGGACTCGGCGACCTGGATGCCGGCCCGGACCGAACCGGTGATGGAGGCCATCGCCGGGGTCTTGTGCTCGACCATCAGCCGGCCGGACTCGCGGTCGCCGCAGATCACGTTGAAGACGCCGGCCGGCAGCTCCAGGTCCTTCAGCACGCCGCCGATGATCTCGGCGAGCAGGACGGTGGAGGCCGGGGTGGTGTCCGAGGGCTTCAGGACGACGGTGTTGCCCGCGGCGATGGCCGGGGCGAACTTCCAGACGGCCATCATCATCGGGTAGTTCCACGGCGCGACCTGGGCACAGACGCCGACCGGCTCGCGGCGGACGATCGAGGTCATCCCGTCCATGTACTCCCCGGCGGCCTTGCCCTCCAGCATGCGGGCGGCGCCGGCGAAGAAGCGGATCTGGTCCACCATCGGACCGATCTCCTCCGAGAGGGTCAGCCCGCGCGGCTTGCCCGTGTTGCGGACCTCCGCGTCGACGAGCTCGTCGGCCCGGGCCTCGACCGCGTCGGCGATCTTGAGCAGCAGCTTCTGGCGGGCGCTCGGGGTCGCGTCGCGCCAGACCGGGAAGGCGGCGGCGGCCGAGGCCATCGCGGCGTCCACATCGGAGGCGCCGGACAGCGGGGACGTCGCGTAGGCCTCACCGGTGGTGGGGTCGACGATGTCGAGCGTGCGGCCGTCCGCCGCGTCGACGAACTCACCGTTGATGTAGTTGCGCAGCGTGCGAAGGTCGCTCACGGGGTCTCTCCTCGGTCTGGGCCTGCGGCGTTGCAGTTTCCGGCGCCATGGTACGTCGGCGGGTCCGGCGCACGAAGGGTGTCGGGTGGCCGGGCCCTGGACGGCGCGGTCCACTGGTTTGGGGGAACGCGCGCTGCGCTGCGGGGCTGCGCGCGTACCGTGCCAGGGTAGCCGCATGACTGCCGGTATCGACAGGTGCGGTGCGCGTAGGCGATGAAATCCGTACGCGGATTCCAAGATCGCGACGAAATCAGCAGATTCCTCGCTTGCGAACAGGGGAACGATCAGGCACAGTGGCGGCGTGGCCAACCGCGACCGGAACGCGAGCGTTCCCCTCGATGCCGCCTCCAAGGCGATCATCGAGCAGCTCCAGGAGGACGGACGCCGCCCGTACGCCGCCATCGGCAAGGCCGTCGGCCTGTCCGAGGCGGCCGTGCGCCAGCGCGTCCAGAAGCTGCTCGACCAGGGCGTGATGCAGATCGTCGCCGTCACGGACCCGCTCACCGTCGGCTTCACCCGCCAGGCGATGGTCGGCATCCGGGTCGAGGGCGACATCGAGCCCGTCGCCGACGCGCTGGCCGCCCTCGACGAGGTCGACTACGTCGTCTGCACCGCAGGCTCGTTCGACCTCCTGGCCGAACTGGTCTGCGAGGACGACGAGCACCTGCTCGAACTGATCAACAAGCGCATCCGCGCGCTTCCCGGCGTGCGGAGCACCGAGAGCTTCGTCTACCTGAAGCTCCGGAAACAGACCTACACCTGGGGCACCCGATGACAGCCGACCCGGCGCAGAAGGACCTTTCCAAGACCGCCTACGACCACCTGTGGATGCACTTCACCCGCATGTCGTCGTACGAGAACTCCCCCGTGCCGACGATCGTCAAGGGCGAAGGCACCTACGTCTGGGACGACAAGGGACGCAAGTACCTCGACGGCCTCGCCGGCCTGTTCGTCGTCCAGGCCGGCCACGGCCGCGAGGAGCTGGCCGAGGCCGCCGCCAAGCAGGCCAAGGAGCTCGCCTTCTTCCCGGTGTGGAGCTACGCCCACCCGAAGGCCGTCGAGCTGGCCGAGCGCCTGGCCAACTACGCCCCGGGCGACCTGAACAAGGTCTTCTTCTCCACCGGTGGCGGCGAGGCCGTCGAGACCGCCTGGAAGCTCGCCAAGCAGTACTTCAAGCTGACCGGCAAGCCGACCAAGTACAAGGTCATCTCGCGCGCCGTCGCCTACCACGGCACCCCGCAGGGCGCCCTGTCGATCACCGGCCTGCCGGGCCTGAAGGCCCCGTTCGAGCCGCTGGTGCCGGGCACCCACAAGGCCCCGAACACCAACATCTACCGCGCCCCCGCCTTCCTCGAAGGCCCGGACGGCACGGTCGACCCCGAGGCCTACGGCCGCTGGTGCGCCGACGAGATCGAGGTGGCCATCCTCAACGAGGGCGCCGAGACCGTCGCCGCCGTCTTCGTCGAGCCGGTGCAGAACGCCGGTGGCTGCTTCCCGCCGCCGCCCGGGTACTTCCAGCGCCTGCGCGAGATCTGCGACCGCCACGACGTGCTGCTGGTCTCGGACGAGGTCATCTGCGCATTCGGCCGCCTGGGCACCATGTTCGGCGCCGACAAGTTCGGCTACCAGCCCGACATGATCACCTGCGCCAAGGGCATGACCTCGGGCTACTCCCCGATCG
Organism: Kitasatospora sp. NPDC058478; assembly: GCF_042720345.1. Classification (NCBI taxonomy): domain Bacteria; kingdom Bacillati; phylum Actinomycetota; class Actinomycetes; order Kitasatosporales; family Streptomycetaceae; genus Kitasatospora; species Kitasatospora sp. NPDC058478. The sequence continues at coordinate 18,893 of NZ_JBHXML010000025.1, forward strand.
GCGCCACGATCATCTCGGACCGCCTCGCCGAGCCGTTCTACAAGGGCGACAACACCTTCCTGCACGGCTACACCTTCGGCGGCCACCCGGTCTCCTCCGCGGTGGCGCTGGCCAACCTCGACATCTTCGAGCGCGAGGGCCTGAACCAGCACGTCCTCGACAACGAGGCCGCGTTCCTGGGCACCCTGAACAAGCTGCGCGACCTGCCGATCGTCGGCGACGTCCGCGGCAACGGGTACTTCTACGGCATCGAGCTCGTGAAGGACAAGGTCACCAAGGAGTCGTTCAACGACGACGAGGTCGAGCGCGTCCTCTACGGCTTCCTGTCGAAGGCCCTCTTCGACAACGGCCTGTACTGCCGCGCCGACGACCGTGGCGACCCGGTCATCCAGCTGGCCCCGCCGCTGATCTCCAACCAGTCGACCTTCGACGAGATCGAGCAGATCCTGCGGACCAGCCTCACCGACGCGTGGGCGAAGATCTGACCCCCTGATCCTCCTTCCCCACCCTCCGCCGAAGGGCGGTCCCACTCCCCCCGGGACCGCCCTTCGGCGTTTTTCCGGCGCTGCCGGCCGATCAAACATGCCTGATTGCGGGTGATTTGCCCGCGATGGACCAGAGCGCCGCAACCGCACCAGGCCCCAGTCGTTCTAATCTGACGACTGTCATATCCCTGCGGCCACCCAGGATGGAACCTCATGTCAGCGGCACCGCCTGACAACGACGTGCTGTGGGCCCGGGGGATCGTCAAGTCCCATCACGGCACCCCCGCCCTGCGGGGCATCTCGATCGGCGTCCGCGAGGGCGAAGTGCTCGCCGTCACCGGCCCGCGCGGCTCCGGCAAGAGCACCCTCCTCGGCTGCCTCTCCGCCCTCCTCACCGTCGACGAGGGCGAGGTCTGGTTCAACAGCGCGCCCGTCCACACCCTCGGCCGGGCCGGGCGCGAACGGCTGCGCCGCGACCGCTTCGGCTTCGTCGGCTCCGAACCCCACCTGGTGCCCGAACTGACCGCCCGGGAGAACGTCGCCCTGCCGCTGCTGCTCGCCGGCGCCGGCAACAAGGCCGCCTACACCGCCGCCGACGAATGGCTGGAACGCCTCGACGTCGGCGAGGTCGCCCGGCAGCGCCCCGACCGGCTGCTCCAGAGCCAGCGCCAGCGGATCGCCGTCGCCCGCGCCCTCGCCCCGCTGCCGCCCGTCGTCTTCGCCGACGACCCCACCGCCCCGCTCCACCGCGAGGCCGCCGACCAGGTCCTGCGGATACTGACCAGCGCGGCCCGGTCGCACCAGCTCACCCTCGTCCTGGCCACTCACGACCCCGAGCTCGTCCGGTTCGCGGACCGCGCCGTCGCCCTCGTCGACGGACGGCTCACCGCCCCCGCCGCCCCCGTCCCGCGCGGGCACGCCGTCCCGGGCGCGGCCGGCGCGTCCGCCGTCTCGGGCACCCGCCGCTGACGACGCCGAGCCGCTGAAAGAGTCGACGTGTTCTATCTCCGTCTGGCCCGGGGCTACCGGGTGCCCGACCTCGGCCGCTGGCTGCTCACCGTGCTGGCCGCCGCCGTGGTCTCCGCCTTCCTGCTGCGCTCCCTCGGCCGGGCGATGAGCGACCCGCTCGGCGGCGAGGACGCGCTGGTGCGACTGCTCTGGTGCCTGCCCCCGCTCGCCGCCGTCGCCTGGTTCGCGGCCGTCACCGCCCGCGCCGTACCCGCCCAGCGGCCCGAACGGATCACCGGCCTGCGCGCCGCCGGAGCCGGCTCCGGCCGGATCCGCACCCTGATCGCCGGTGAGGTCGTGCTCGCCTGCACCCTCGGCAGCGTGCTCACCCTGCTGGTCTTCCTGGTCCTGCGCAACGACATCGCCGGGCCCGCGCTCGCCCCCGACCTCGGCATGGGCGTACCGCTGCCGGCCGTCGCGCCGGTCGCCCTGCTCGCCCTGGTCCCGCTCACCGCCGGGATCGCCGCCGCCTGCGCCGTCCCGCCCACCGAGTACCTGCCCGGCGGCCGCACCCGCACCCGCGGCGGCACCGGCTTCGGCGCCCTGCGGGTCGCCCTGCCCGTCGGGCTCGCCGTGATCGGCCTCGCCCTCGAACTCATCGCCCTGCGGCCCGGCGCCGCCGCCGACGGCCGGCCGATCCACCTGCCCGCCGGGCTCGGCAGCACCAGCACCGCCGCACTCGGCGGCTGGGCCGCCAGCGCGGTCGGACTCGCCCTGCTCACCGGCCCGTTGCTGTCCTGGACCGGGCGGCTGCTCGCGCTCGGCCGGCCCACCCCGCTGCGGCTGCTGGCCGGCCGCGGACTCACCGCCCAGGCCCGCCGCCTCGGCCCGCCGCTGGCCGTGCTCACCCTCGCCCTCGCGCTGGTGCTCACCACCATCCGCTACTGGATCGGCACGCCCGACAGCGCCGACGCGCTGCCCGCCGTCGAGGCCTGCCTGGTGCTCGGCTGCGCGGCCGCCGCCGTGGTCACCCGGCTGGCCGAGGTCCGCACCGACCGCCGGGACGTCACCGACGTGCTGCTGCGCCTCGGCACCTCGCCCCGGCTGCTGTTCGGCGCGGTCGCGCTGCGCACCCTGGCGGTGGGCACCACGCTGCTGGTGACCGGCGGGGCGACCGCCGCACTGGCGGCCGCCGGCCTGCGCTGACCTGCGGCTGGCGCCGACCTCCCGGTTTGCCTTGACCCGCCGGCTCAGCCCGCCGCGGCGAGCTGACCGCAGGCGCCGTCGATCTCCTGGCCCCGAGTGTCGCGGACGGTCGTCGGCACCCCGTGCGACTGGAGCCGACGGACGAACTCGCGCTCGTCCTCGGGCCGGGAGGCGGTCCACTTGGAGCCCGGCGTCGGGTTCAGCGGGATCAGGTTGACGTGCACCCGGTGGTTCTTGATCAGCCGGCCGAGCAGGTCCGCCCGCCACGCCTGGTCGTTGATGTCCTTGATCAGCGCGTACTCGATGGAGATCCGCCGGCCGGACTTCTCCGCGTAGTTCCACGCGGCGTCCAGCACCTCGGCGACCTTCCAGCGGGTGTTCACCGGCACCAGCTCGTCGCGCAGCTCGTCGTCCGGGGCGTGCAGCGACAGCGCCAGGCGGCAGCTGAGGCCCTCGTCGGCCAGCCGGTTCATCGCCGGGACCAGGCCGACGGTCGACACCGTGACACCGCGCTGGGACAGGCCGAAACCGTCCGGTGCCGGGTCGGTCAGCCGGCGGATCGCGGCCAGCACCCGGTTGTAGTTGGCCAGCGGCTCGCCCATGCCCATGAAGACCACGTTCGACAGCCGCGCCTCGCCGCCGGGGATCTCGCCGGCCTTGAGCGCGCGCATCCCGGCGGCGATCTGCTCGACGATCTCGGCGGTGGACAGGTTGCGGGTCAGCCCGGCCTGGCCGGTCGCGCAGAAGGGGCAGTTCATGCCGCAGCCCGCCTGCGAGCTGATGCACATGGTGACCCGATCCGGGTAGCGCATCAGCACCGACTCGACGAGCGTGCCGTCGAAGAGCTTCCAGAGCGTCTTGCGGGTGGTGTCGTCGTCGCAGGACACGTGCCGCACGACCGACATCAGCTCCGGCAGCAGGCTCCCGGTGAGCTTCTCCCGGCTGGCGGCGGGGATGTCCGTCCAGCCCTCCGGGTCGTTCGACATCCGGCCGAAGTAGTGGTTGGAGAGCTGCTTGGCGCGGAACGGCTGCTCGCCCAGCTCGGCGACGGCCTCCTTGCGCTCGGCGGGGCTCAGGTCGGCGAGGTGTCGCGGGGGCTTGGCGCCGCGCGGCGCGACAAAGGTGAGTTCTCCGGGCTTAGGCATGGTTCATCCAGTGTCGCAGACGCCGGGAGCAGGCCAGGACGTGCGAGGGCCCCGGACGCGCAGGCGTCCGGGGCCCTTCCACCACTCGCGGCCGGAGGACAGGTTCTGAGGCGTCCTACGGCCGGACGAGGCCCTAGCTGCCGACGAAGGCCGCCAGCAGCAGCCAGACCACCGGGGCGGTCGGCAGGAGCGAGTCCAGCCGGTCCATGATGCCGCCGTGGCCGGGCAGCAGCGTGCCCATGTCCTTGATGCCGAGGTCTCGCTTGATCATCGACTCGCCCAGGTCGCCCAGGGTCGCGGTGACCGCCGCGCAGCCGCCGAGGATCAGGCCCTGCCACCAGCTGCCGCCGTCGATGATCAGCTCCATCAGCACGGCGCCCGCCAGCATCGACAGGCCGATGCCGCCGGCCAGGCCCTCACGGGTCTTGCCGGGGCTGATCGTCGGGGCGAGCTTGGTCTTGCCGAACTTGTAGCCCACGGCGTAGGCGCCCGTGTCGCTGCAGATCGTGACGATCAGGAACAGCACGATCCGCTGGGGGCCGTCGTCGGCCGCCAGCATCAACGCCACGAAGGTGGCCAGGAACGGCACGTAGAAGGCGGTGAACACCCCGGCCGTTATGTCCCGCAGGTAGTCCTCCGGCGGCTCGGCCATCCGCCAGACCATCACCGCCAGCCCGGTCAGCGCGAGCGAGGCCGCGGCCCACTGCACCCCGGCCCAGTAGCCGGTGGCGATCATGGCGATGCCGCCTGCGACCAGCGGCACCAGCGGCGCCTTGATCTGCTTGCGCTCGGCGAGCCGGCTGGTCAGCTCCCAGATACCGACCGACACCGCGGCCATCACGACGAACAGGAACAGCGCCTTCACCACGAACAGCGAGGCGATGATCACCACACCGAGACCGACCCCCACGCCTATCGCGGCCTGGAGGTTACGGCCACCGCGCTGCTTGCGCGGCTGCGGCTGCGGGGCGGACTGGGCGGCCACGGGTGTCTCCTGCCCTGGATGGGACGACGGCACGAAGTGGGGCTGCCCGGCCGCCGGGTAGGTCGACGGCGGCGCGGGAGGCACCGGGGCCCCGGGGCGCGGCGGGGCGCCGCGGCCGGGGGTGGCGTCATCGGTTATCGCGCGCAGCACGACCGTCTCCGTCACGCCCGGCACCGCCGCCTCGGACCGGTCGTCCCGGAACAGCGGGCCGCTCAGCCGACCGGCCTCCCGGGACTGACCGGCGGCGGGGTCACCCGGCCGACCGGAGCCCGCCGGCGGGCCCTGGTCCGGCACGCCGGGGAACGGGCCGGGGCCCGCCGGTACGGGAGGCATGACCTGAGTCTCCTCCGCGTCGCCGCCCCAGTACACCGGAGGCTGCTGCGAGTGATCCGAACGGTGGCCGGGGCCACCCGGCGCGCCGCCCGGCGCACCCGGGTAGGCCGCCCGGCCGCCCGGGTGACCGGGGTAGCCCTGGGCCTGCGGCGGCGCCGGGTACTCGCCGTACCCCGGCGCCGGGTGCGCCTGCTGCAGAGGAGCCTGCGGCCGGGGCTGCGGCACCGGGCGGTAGGGCTGGAACTGCTGGTCGGACGGGCCCCAGTAGCCAGGGGCGTCAGGGGCGTCGTTCATCAGACTTCGAGCAGCTCGGCTTCCTTGTGCTTCAGCAGCTCGTCGACGGCGGCCACGTACTTGGCCGTGGTGTCGTCGAGCTCCTTCTCGGCGCGGCGGCCGTCGTCCTCGCCGACCTCGCCGTCCTTGACCAGCTTGTCGATGGCGTCCTTGGCCTTGCGGCGCACCGCGCGGATCGAGACCTTCGCGTCCTCGCCCTTGCCCCGGGCCACCTTGATGAACTCCCGGCGGCGCTCCTCGGTCAGCTCGGGCAGCACCACCCGGATGAGGGAGCCGTCGTTGGACGGGTTGACGCCCAGGTCGGAGTCGCGGATCGCCTGCTCGATCGCCTTCAGCGCGGTCTTGTCGAACGGCGAGACGACCGCCATCCGGGGCTCCGGCACCGAGAACGAGGCCAGCTGGTTGATCGGCGTCACGGTGCCGTAGTACTCGGCGACGATCTTGGCGAACATCGCCGGGTGGGCACGGCCGGTGCGGATGGCGGCGAAGTCGTCCTTGGCGACGGCGACGGCCTTCTCCATCTTCTCCTCGGCTTCGAGGAGGGTCTCTTCGATCACTGTGATCTCCCTGTCCGGTTCATCTGCGATTGTCCCGACCGGTGTCGGCGTCGAGGCCGGTCACGGCGACGGCGCCGTCCCGTACGGCTGATTGCTGCTCAGGCCCGGACAGAATCCTGGCTGATGAGTGTGCCGATCTTCTCACTCTTCACCGCGCGCGCGATATTGCCCTCCGCCAGCAGCTCGAAGACCAGCATCGGGAGGTTGTTGTCCTTGCACAGCGTGATCGCGGTGAGGTCGGCGACCTTGAGGTCGCGCGCGATGACCTCGGAGTACTCCAGCGCGTCGAACTTCACCGCGTCCGGGTTGGTCCGGGGGTCCGAGTCGTAGACGCCGTCCACGCCGTTCTTGCCCATCAGCAGGACGTCGGCGTGGATCTCCAGGGCCCGCTGGACGGCGGTGGTGTCGGTCGAGAAGTACGGCATGCCCATACCGGCGCCGAAGATCACCACACGGCCCTTCTCCAGGTGCCGGACGGCCCGCAGCGGCAGGTACGGTTCGGCGACCTGGCCCATGGTGATCGCGGTCTGGACCCGGGTCTCGATGCCTTCCTTGACCAGGAAGTCCTGCAGCGCCAGGCAGTTCATCACGGTGCCGAGCATGCCCATGTAGTCGGAGCGCGCCCGGTCCATGCCGCGGACCTGCAGCTCGGCGCCCCGGAAGAAGTTGCCGCCGCCGATGACCACCGCGACCTCGGTACCGGCACGGACGACGGTGGCGATCTCCCGGGCGATCGCGTGCACGACGTCCGGGTCGACGCCGAGTCCGCCACCACCGGCAAAGGCTTCACCGGACAGCTTGAGCAGCACCCGGCGGCGCGAGCCGGCCTTGGGGTCCTGCGCGGTCTCCTGCGTCTCCTGCATGGACTTCTCCTTTTTGCACCTACTGGCTCACAGGCGCGGGTGTGCGGATGCCCGGCCTGCGCGTACGCGAGAGGAGGCCACTGCCGCGGGAACCGGTTCGGTGTCCTGCACGGCAATGGCCTCCTCGTCGTTCATGGTGCCGACGCGGCCCGCCCGTGGACGGTTGGCACTGGGTGAGCCCGTTCGGCGTTCCGCCCGCCCTGGTCAACGGGCGGGGGCGGTTCCCAGCGTAAGGGTGCCGGGGACCAGGTGGAACGTGGCTCAGGCGCCGACGCGGAAGCGGGCGAAGCGCTTGAGGGCGACGCCGTTCTCCTCGAGGACCTTGGCGACGGTCTTCTTGTTGTCCTTCGCGAAGGCCTGCTCCAGGACGGAGTTCTCCTTGACGAAGCCGGTGACGCGACCCTCGACGATCTTCGGCAGGGCAGCCTCGGGCTTGCCCTCCTCACGCGCGGTGGCCTCGGCGACGCGGCGCTCGTTCTCGAGGTCCTCGGCCGGGATCTCCTCGCGGGACAGGAACTTCGGCGCGAACGCGGCGATGTGCTGCGCGACGTCCTTCGCGACCTCGGCGTTCTCCTTGTCCAGCTCGACCAGGACGCCGACGGCCGGCGGCAGGTCGGGGCTGGTCTTGTGCAGGTAGACCGCGACGAAGCCGTCACCGTCGAACTGGGCGAAGCGACGGAAGACGATCTTCTCGCCCAGGGTCGCGTTGGCCTCGTCGACGAACTGCTGGACGGTCTTGCCGGCCTCGATCTCGGACGCCAGGGCGGCATCCAGGTCGGCCGGGGCGGTCTTGGCCACGTGAGCCGCGATCGCGTCGGCGACCTTGACGAAGTTGTCACCCTTGGCGACGAAGTCGGTCTCGCAGTTCAGCTCGACCAGAACGCCGGACTTCTTGTCCTCGGCGATCAGCGCGGCGACGGCGCCGTTGGAGGCGTCACGGCCCTCGCGCTTGGCAACGCCCTTCTGGCCCTTGATGCGCAGGAGCTCGACGGCCTTCTCGACGTTGCCCTCGGCCTCGTCCAGGGCCTTCTTGCAGTCCATCATGCCGGCGCCGGTGAGCTCACGGAGCTTCTTGACGTCCGCGGCGGTGAAGTTCGCCATGGTGTGAATCTCTTCTCGCGTCTCGCGTGTCTGCGTGGGGAGACGCCGGGACCGATGATTCGGTCCCGGCGCGGGAGAGAGGGGCACCTACCGGTGTCGTACCGGCGGGTGCCCCTCACCCTTGGTACGTCAGGCCTGCTCGGCCGGCGCCTCGGTGGCCTCAGCCTCGGTGGCCTCAGCCTCAGCGGCGGGGGCCTCGACGGCCTCAGCCTCGACGGCGGGGGCCTCAGCGGCCGGAGCCTCGGCGGCGGCGGGGGCCTCCTCGGCCTTCTTCTCGCCCTCGATGAGGTCCTTCTCCCAGTCGGCCAGCGGCTGGTCGGCGCCCGGCTCGGCCTTGACGTCGCCCTTGGCGACACCGGCGCGGGACTTCAGACCCTCGGCCACGGCGTCGGCGATCACGCGGGTCAGCAGGGTGACGGAGCGGATCGCGTCGTCGTTGCCCGGGATCTTGTAGTCGACCTCGTCGGGGTCACAGTTGGTGTCGAGGATGGCGACGACCGGGATGTTGAGCTTCCGGGCCTCGCCGACCGCGATGTGCTCCTTCTTGGTGTCCACGATCCACACGGCGCTGGGAACGCGCTGCATGTCGCGGATACCGCCGAGGGTCTTCTCCAGCTTGTCGTGCTCGCGCTGGAGGACCAGGAGCTCCTTCTTGGTGAGGCCGGAACCGGCCACGTCCGAGAAGTCCAGCTCGCCGAGCTCCTTCAGGCGCTGCAGGCGCTTGTAGACGGTCGAGAAGTTGGTCAGCATGCCGCCGAGCCAGCGCTGGTTCACGTAGGGCATGCCCACGCGGGTGGCCTGCTCGGCGATGGCCTCCTGGGCCTGCTTCTTCGTGCCGACGAAGAGGACGCTGCCGCCGTGGGCAACCGTCTCCTTGATGAACTCGAAGGCGCGGTCGATGTAGTTCAGCGACTGCAGGAGGTCGATGATGTAGATGCCGTTGCGCTCCGTGATGATGAAGCGCTTCATCTTCGGGTTCCAACGGCGGGTCTGGTGACCGAAGTGGACGCCGCTCTCCAGCAGCTCCCGCATCGTGACGACGGCCATAGCCGTGCTCCTCAGGTGTTACGGCCCGGCGGTCGCGCAACGGACGGCGGGTTCGCGCGGTGGCGCTCCCCGCTCGCGCGGTGCGTCCGGCCGGGTCAGGCTCGGTTTGTCCGTGGCAGCCAGGTGACAGCCACGCCTGACGCCCCGAACGTGCCGAGCCGCTTGAACCCGCACGGTCCGGGGACCAGGCGGGCTCGGCGGACCGAGCGGCACTCGCACCTGGCGGGGGCAGCGGCCGGGCCGCGTCCGTCCACCGGTGGCGGGGCGTGCGAAGTCGACCCGGCGGACCGGGTCGCGTGTGAAGTGTACGGGAAGCGCCGCGGGGCGGGCGACTCCGCGACTGACGGAGGCCCTGGACGGGCGGGTCCGCGCTGGCGGGAGCTGGGCGGAGGCGGGGCCGAGGCGGGGCGGGGGCGGGGCGGCCGGGCCTTGGGAGTGCTGCTGCTGCGGTGCTTGTACACCAGATGGCGGCATCCGTACACCCGCTGGAGGGACGGGATCAGGCCACGAGGGCGGTTTGTCCACAGGAGTCCGGAAGTGGGTGGCGCCGGGGCGGCCGCGCAGCAAGCCTCGGGGCATGACCGCTCGCGCCGAATGCCCGGCTCCGCCCGCCGTCGGTCCGGCCTGCTCGGGGCCGGACCGGTTGAAGCTTGACCGATTGGGGCTGGGTCGGTTGAGGCTGGGCTCGTTTGGTGTGCTGCGGGGGCTGGTCGCCGTACTGGCGGCACTGGTGCTGCTGGTCTCGGGCGGTGCGGTGCGGGGCGCCACTCTCAGCGGGGGCGGCGGAGGTACTGGCGGGGGCGGCGAGACCGGCCGGACCGGTTCGGGCGGTGCGCGGGCCTGGCCGGTGGGCGGGCCCGGCGGGGTGCTCGGGCGGTTCGAGCCACCGGCCACGCCGTGGGCCGCCGGACACCGGGGAGTGGACCTCGCCGCCGCGCCCGGGGCGGAGGTGCGGGCGGCTGCCGCCGGGGTGGTCACGTTCTCCGGGCTGGTGGCGGGGCGCCCGGTGGTGACCGTCACCCACCCCGGCTCGGGGTCACCCCCCTTGCGGACCACCTACCTGCCCGTCGCAGGCACCGCCCCGGTCGGCACCGAGGTACCCGCCGGACAGGTGATCGGGCGGCTCGCCCCCGACGGACGGCACTGCCCAGCACGGGACTGCCTGCACTGGGGGCTGCTGCGCGGCGGGCGCTACCTCGACCCGCTGGCCCTGTTCGGCGCGGGAGCGGCGCGGCTGCTGCCGCTGGGCGGCGCCGGGCGCACCTGATGAATTCAGATGAACCGAACGAACCAAACGAACCGGGCCGGACGGCGGCTCAGGCCCGGTCGAGGCCGTGCAGGGCCATGGCCACGGCGGCGTCCGCGATCAGTTCGGGGCGCTCGGCCGCACACCCGGCACGCTCCCCCGCGGCCACTTGCTCGGCCCGGCGCACGGCCGCCTCCACGACCCCTTGGAGCAACGCCGCAGCGAGCCGGGGCTGCGCGTGACCGAGATCCTCCAGGGCCCGGACGACCAGGCCGACCAGCTTGCCGTGCGCCGCCCGGATGCGCTCGCGCGCGGCCTCGTCGAGTTCGAGCGCGGAGATCGCCACCACCGCCCGGTGGCGCGGGTCTGTGGCCAACGCCAGCTGGCCACGGACATACGCCTCGATCCGGTCGGCCGCGCTGTCGCAGCTCTCCATCCCGGCCTCGATCTCGGCCGCCCAGAGCGGGAAGTCCACCTCGCAGAGCGCCTCGACCACGGCGGCCCGGGAGCGGAAGTACTCGTAGACCGAGGAGCGCGCCAGGGAGGTGCGCGCAGCGAGCGCGGGGAAGGTCAGCGCCTCCATGCCGCCCTCCGTGAGCAGGGTGCGGGCAGCGTCAAGGAGGGCTGCACGCTGCAGCTGGCGATGCTCGGCCACCGTGGCCGCTCGGATCTTCGGCACGCTCCCACTGTACGGAGCCCTACCTGCGGCCGGTACGGCGCCGCGCATTTGAGCGGGGAGCGAGAGCGCGCAGGCGCGCGGCGAGGCGTGCGAGCGGGCGCGCAACCCGGGGATCCGGCCCGGAGTAACGGCCCAGGGTTACGGCCGGGCAGGCGCGGCCCGAGGATGCGGCCGGGCAGGCGCGGACCGGCAACGTGGCCGGGGTCGCGACCCGGAGGTCGGCCGGGCCGGGACGGTCCCGGCCCGCGCTACCGGATGTCCGACAGCTTGGCGCGCAGCTGGAGGACGGACTTGGTGTGGATCTGGCTCACCCGGCTCTCCGTCACCCCCAGCACCTGGCCGATCTCGGCGAGGGTGAGGCCCTCGTAGTAATAGAGCGTCACCACGGTCTTCTCCCGCTCGGGGAGGGTGTTGACCGCCTGGGCCAGCAGCCTGCGCAGCTCGCGGTCCTCGGCCACCTCGACCGGGTTGTCGGCACCGTGGTCCACCAGGGTGTCCATCAGGCTCAGCCGGTCGCCGCCCTCCCCCACCGGGTGCAGCAGTTCGTCCAGGGCCACCACGTTGGCCAGGGACAGCTGGCTGAAGATCGCGTGCAGATCCTCGATCGCGATGCCCATCTCGGCCGCGACCTCGGGCTCGTGCGGCGTACGGCGCAGCCGGGCCTCCAGCGTCGCGTACGTCCGCTCGACGGCCTTCGCCTTCTGCCGCACCGAGCGCGGGATCCAGTCCAGGGCACGCAGTTCGTCGATGATCGCGCCGCGGATCCGGCTGATCGCGTAGGTCTCGAACTTGATGGCGCGGTCGATGTCGAACTTCTCGATCGCATCGATCAGCCCGAAGACCCCCGAGGAGACGAAGTCGGCCTGCTCGACGTTGGAGGGCAGGCCGACCCCGACCCGCCCCGCCACGTATTTGACGAGCGGCGAGTAGTGCAGGATCAGCTGCTCGCGCAGCCGCTGGTCACCGGTCTCCTTGTAGGAGCGCCAGAGCTCTTCGAGCGCGGTGCGCCCCTGGGCTCCGGGGCCTGGACCGCCCGGCCCCGGTCCCTGCTCCGGGCCGGGCGGGGGGGTGCCGTCCGGCGGCAGGGCACCGGCAGCGATCGGGCGGGCTGCGCCGTCGCCGGTGGCGGCGCCGACCGCGTCGGCGGGCTGGCCCGGCACCGCCGTCGGCCGGCCGCCCTGGCGCGACAGGCCCCCCATTGTCCCCGTCGCCTTGGGCGGGAACTCAGTCACGGGGCGCCGCTCGGTCCGCGGCCCTCCCGAGGACCGGGCGCCACCGGTCACTCTGTGTCCGGGAATGTGTGTGGGCATGCGTTGGTCTGCGCCGTTCTGCCGAGTCATGTGCTGATAGGGAAGGCATGTGGAGCGTAGCGTGACCGACTCGCTGCAATGCGCTACCGCCACTCGGTCGTCCCCCGATCCGGTGGCGTTCACGTCACCGGATCCGGGCACGCGGACGGACGAACCGGATCAGCAGGTCAACCGGGCGATTCCGACACTCCCTCCCCACGACCCCTCCCCACGACACGGATGTGCGCTTCGTCCCGACCGTCACCTCCTCCGCACCAGGCGCCAGTGCGCGCCGTGCCGCTCGACGTAACCGAGCGAGCCCAACTCGTAGAGCCGCTGCAGCACTTCGTCCGGCGGGAGTCCGGACTGCCGGGCCAACCGCTCGATCGGCGCGCCCTCCGCCGTCGCCGGGACGGCCTCCAGCACCCGGGCCACCGCCGGCTCCAGCAGATCCCGGGGCAGGACCGGGCCGCTGCGCTGCGGCGCCAGGTCGTCCCCGATCGCCCCGATCAGTTCGGCGATCTCGGCGGAGTCGGTGACCAGCGTGGCGCCGCCGCTGCGGATCAGGGCGTGCACCCCGGCCGAGAGTTCCGAGGTCACCGGGCCGGCGACGCCCATGGTGTGGCGGTTGAGGTCCCGCGCCCGTCTGGCCGTGCTCAGCGCGCCGCTGCGCATCGCCGCCTCGACCACCACCGTGCCCCGGGTGAGCGCCGCGATGACCCGGTTGCGGAGCACGAAGCGGAAGCGGTTCGGGTGTTCCCCGGGCGGGAGTTCACTGACCAGCAGCCCCTGGGCGCCGATCCGCCGGATCAGTTCGGCGTTCCCTTTCGGGTAGGCCACGTCGACCCCACAGGCGAGCACCGCGATCGTCATCCCGCCGACGGAGAGCGCCCCTCGGTGGGCGGCCGCGTCGATCCCGTAGGCGGCTCCGGACACCACGACCCAACCTCGCTCGGCCAGTTGGGCCGACAGCTCCCCCGCGACGTGGGCGCCGTAGGCCGTGCAGGCTCGGGAGCCGACCATCGCCACCGAGCGGAGCGCGAGCAGCCGCAGCGAACCCGTGCCGGTCGTCCAGAGCCCGATCGGGCGCCCGTCGCCCAGATCGTCCAGTTGGCTGGGCCATTCCGTGTCCCCCGGAATGATGAAGCGTCCACCGACGGCTCGTACCCGTTCAAGGTCCTCGGCCGGGTCCAGACCGGGGAGTCTCGCCTGGTAGCCGGCCAGCCGGGGCCCGTCCAGCCCGGGGTGTGCGGGCACCGTCCCGTCACGGATCGCCCGGACGGCGTCGACTGCGGAGAGCTGACCGAGCCACCGGCCGACCACCGCGTCCCCGGGCTCGCTCAGCCGGCTGAGCACCGCGCGGGCGAGGCGCTCCGGATCGGGACCGGACTCGGACTCTGCCCGGCCGGGCGGCCGAAGGTACGTCATCATCGGGTTCATACCTCACCGCCCTCGTCCGCCGGATGCTGGTCGCGCTTCCCGAACCGCTTGGCGGAGCCGGACCGGGTGGATCGGCCAAGGGCATCGGGGCGGTCCGGCGGACCAGGACTCTCCGGACCAGGACTCTCCGGGTCAGGGCTCTCCGGGTCGGGACGATCGGGACGATCGGGACGATCGGGCTTCTCGCACCGGCCCGACCGGCTCTGCCCTTCGGGCGGCTCGTCGACCGGGCCGACGCGCTGGGCCGGGATGCCACCGAGTCGGCCGTAGACCCGCTCGGCCAGCGGCAGCCCCTGCTCGACGCCGGTGCGCAGGACCAGTGCGGTGCGGACGTCCCGCTGGTCCGGCCGGTCACGACCGGCGAGGTCGGCAACCGTCCAGGCGACCCGGAGCACCCGGTCCAGGCCCCGGGCGGTCAGCAGCCCGCGCTCCAACTGGCGGGCGACATCGTTCAGTGCGCCGGGGGCGAGCTGCCAGCGGGTCCGCAGCTCGTGGCCCGGGACTTCCGCGTTGGTCCGCCACGGGGTGGTCGCCAGCCGGGCCGCTGCCCGTTCCCGCGCGGCCAGTACCCGGGCCGCGACGGTCTCGGTGTTCTCCGCCGTGATGTCCCGCTCCATGAGTTCGATCCTCGTCACCGGGGCGACCTGGACCTGGAGGTCGACCCGGTCCAGCAGCGGCCCGGAGAGCCGCCCCTGGTAGCGGCTGACCATCGCAGGGGTGCACTCGCACCCCTCACCCCGCCGTGAATGGCGGCCGCACGGGCAGGGGTTGGCGGCCAGGCAGAGCAGGAACCTGGCCGGGAGTCGGAGTGAGCCGGCCGAGCGGGCGATCACCACCTCGCCCGACTCCAGCGGCTGGCGCAGCGAGTCGAGCACCCGGACCGGAAACTCCGGCGCCTCGTCCAGGAACAGCACGCCCCGGTGGGCCAACGAGACCGCCCCCGGTCTCGGCAGGCCGCTGCCGCCGCCGACGATCGCCGGCATCCCGCTGTTCTCCACAGCCCCTATGTCTCACGAGACATCGAGACCAGGCAGATGATCACTCTGAGGTGGACGCGGCCGGAGCCTAGTGAGCATGCAGGTGAGACATCCGGCGCACCACGAGCGAGTGACGTAGATCACGTCACTGCATTGACTCTGACCTCGCTCAGGGTGCCGTTCTCCCGGAGGGAGTGGCGGCGCTGCGTCGACCCATATAGAGCCTACGACCCTTCCTCCATGCACTACCACCTCGGCCAGGTCCGCTACGAGCTGGGCGACCTGACCGGGGCCATCGACTCGTTCGAGGAATCCGACCGGCTCCGCGAGCCGGGCTTCCGGCGCACACGGGTGCGCTACAACGCGATGCTCGCGGAGAAACAGCTGAAGGCCGGCCGCCTGGAGGAGGCATGCGCTTATCGAGGGGAGTGCGGCAGCTCCTCCCTACCCACCGCTGGCACCGCATCCACCTCGACCTTATCCGCGGTTGCGGTCGATCGGCGTGACCGTCCCGGCCCGGGACGCGATGTGGTCGCGCAGGGCCTTGTTCTCGTGGTGCAGGGCCCCGATGACGGTGGCTGCGGCGTCCAGTCGGCGCTGCAGCTCGGTGATCTTCTGGGTCTTCTTGCGCAGGTCGTCCTGCAGTTGGCCGATCTCGGTGTCGCGCCGGGCCTCGCCGACGGTGCGGCGGCCCTGCTGGGCGGTGTAGGCGTTCCACTCGTCCATGACCGCGGTCGCCCGGTTCATGGTCGCGCGGCTCACCCCGGCCTCGCGGTAGAGGTTCTCCTTGGTCATCTTCCCGTCGGTCACCCGGGGGCGTCCCTCGACCAGGCGGGCCATGGCCTCGCGCAGGGCCTTCTCGGTGGCCGCCGTCACCGGGGCGGTCACCGGTCCGCCTTCGCGATGACCTCGTTGATGTCATCCAGCTGCAGTTGCAGGGACGCCCTCCGGTCGGGGTGGATCTTGGGTGAGGCCATCTGCCGTTCCACACTGCCCTTTTCCGTCGACCAGATGCCGATGTGGTGGACGGTGACGACCGCGTTGCCGCACCGGCCGGGCCGGCACATGTCGTGCAGCGGCCCCGTGTGGCCGATGGGGATCTCGGCGTTCTCCCGGCAGACCGCGCCGACCGGGTCGCGGTCGTCGACGGTGCAGTGGTTGAGCTTGCCGAAGCGGAGCGGGATCCGGGTCTTGCGCAGGAGGTCGTGCTCGACGCGGATGTCGCCCTGGCGGGCCCGGCCGGTGGACCGCATCTGCTCGGCGGCCTCCTCGACGGCGCGGAAGGCCGCTGTGACTCGCTCTGCACCGGGGCCGAAGCCGATGGGCCGCCCCTGCTTGTACTCGTCGTAGAAGGCACTCAGGCGCTCGAAGTGGATGTCCTCCAGGGTCGTGTCCAAGAGCTTGGCCCAGTCGGCGTCCGGGGCGGCGTATCCCAAGGTGACGCGGTTGGAGAGCGTCCGCTTGGCCGCGTGGTGCAGTTGGGTGCCCAGCGCGATCTCCCAGCCCGGTTCGGTGCGGG
The DNA here is from genome assembly GCF_042720345.1 of Kitasatospora sp. NPDC058478. Lineage (NCBI taxonomy): Bacteria > Bacillati > Actinomycetota > Actinomycetes > Kitasatosporales > Streptomycetaceae > Kitasatospora > Kitasatospora sp. NPDC058478. The sequence goes on from NZ_JBHXML010000025.1 coordinate 35,007, forward strand.
TGAGCATCGACATGGTCTTGCGGAGCTTGTGCGGGGCGACGGCACCGGCCGGGATGTGCAGCCCGCTGAGGGCCGTGCCCTTGTTGACGTGCGTCCTGAAGTCGTAGATCCCCGCGCCGCTGCGGAAGGAGTCGCCTTCCTCTGTGGACAGCACCCCGCGGCCCACCCGGGTGGTGAAGATCAGCTCAGGGTGCAGGGACAGCAGCTCGGCCACGCGAATCGCCTCGGCCACCGGTTCGATGATCCACCAGCGCTCCTTGGTGACGTCCGGGTTGAGCTTGTGCAGACGGGAGACGACCGCCGGCGTCCCGTAGTACTCGACCAGCGAATTGCGCGTGATGGCCCTGATCTCCGAGTCCCGCATCATGCTGAGCGCGGCGATGAAGATGAAGCACGCAGACCGTAGCGCCCTCACCTCCAGGCCCAGGGACGTGGCGTCGAAGCCCTCCACCCACGGTCCTCGGCTGCCGTCGGCCCGGGTGACCTCGCACAAGGTGTCCTGGAGCCCGCCGACCAGGCCCCGCCCCTCGGCCACGGCCCGGTCGATCTCCTTCTGGTACGGGATGAGTGCGGAGGGTGCCGTCGTACCGAGGACCAGGGCGAGCTGGGACCTGTTGGCCCGGCCGCTGTGCCGGGGGCCGGCGGTCACGTGCAGGGGTATGCGGTTGTCCGGGTCGGCCAGGTAGCGCCGCACTCGCCCTGCCATGCTGCGGCTGTCGCTGCTGGCCGCCTCGGTCAGGCGCCGGTAGTTCTCACGGGCGGCCAGGATGTCGGGCGCGAAGTCGTGGATGTAGCTCCAGGCGGCACGGACCAGCGTGAACCAGACCGTCGGGTGGACGTTCTTCGTCTTGATGCCGCCTGGGGTAAACGCGGCGACCTCGGCCGCGGTCTGCCCGGGCCACGGGTCGCGGGCAAGCCCCCCTCCGGTCAACAGGCCGTGGAGGATAACCAGCCGTCGGATCCGGTAGACGTCGTGCACCAGACTGCTCGCGCCGACCGTCGCCTTGCGGAACGAGAGGAAGGCGCGCAGGTTGCCGGGCTCCCAGTCGGCGAGGTCGCTGGATATCCCCTGCTCGTGCGCCCACGTCGCCAGCCCCCGCATCGTGCCGGTACTGGTGTCGACGCCCCGGGGGTCGTAGGGCCTGCGGGCCAGGCCGATGCCGCGTTCCTGCAGCGCGGGATGCTGCGGGTTGAGCATGGCCATCGCCACCTCCCGCCCCCTCAGATTCCAGACCCCGTCCACGTCGGGCATCGTGATGCCCCAGGCGTACGCCCCGACGTTCTTGGGCCTGGGGGTGGCGACCATCGTCCAGCGCGCAACGTCACCGAACACGGGCACCGGCACTCCGGCGATCAGCGGATGGGACTGCAGGACCGGCTCGTCGGCGGCGAAGGCCGAGCTGGCCAGGGGCGCCGGAAACTGCGGAAGGGGTGTGCTCATCGGTCGAACTCCGTAAAGGCGGCCAGCGGGATCTGCAGGGTCGTGCCGTCCTCGGCGATCTGCCGGCGGGCTGCCTCGACCTCGGCGGGCGTGCGCTCGGCCAGGACCGCAGCCAGGTTGGTGTGGCGCTGGCCCCAGTTCAGGGCGAAGTGCTCCGGGGTGAGCCGGTTGCGCACTCCGTCCAGGAAGTCGCTGAACAGCAGCAGCTGAGGGAGGTTGGAGGGCAGGATGAAGGCGTTTCCGCACTCCAGGCAACTGAGCGGGGCGACCGGGCACAGGTCGCCCTCCTTCTTCGCGTACGGGGACCGGCGTGGGTCGCGGCACCCGGTCAGACCCATGTCCAGGTAGCCGTCGCGCAACTGGACGGCCTGTTCCTCGGTCAGGTCCAACGCCTCCCGGCTCTGCGGGGTGGCGAGCGCGTCCAGGGACTGCGCGTCGAGCACGACGGGCCCTTTCAGGGCGCGGTCCAGCCATTTGCTCTGCGCGCGGCTGATCACCTGCCCCGACATGGTCCGCAGGGTCGTCCCGTGGGCGTAGTGGCCCAGGAACGTGCTCACGCTGTGGTCGTCGGCGGCTTCGGCGACCGAGCCCCGGCGCGCGATGACCTTCTGCACCTTGGTGCTCTTACGGATGCGTCGGATGTCGCGAGGCTGGGAGATGTCCAGCCCGTGCCGCACGGTCCAGTCCGCGAAGTTCACCTTCGCGGAGTCGGAGTCGTAGCTGACCACGCGGATGCCGAAATCGGTGAACACCGCGGCGCGCAGGAACAGCCGGTCACTGTCGTCCCCCGCGGCCACCACCCGCGCCTTCTGCGTGGCCGCGATCAGCCTCCGGATGATGTAGGCCACGTTGAGAGAGCGCCCCTCTGGATGGATCTCGTCCGCAGCCGCCGAGAACTCGCGGAACCGCACTGCCTTGCCACGCGGCTTGGACAGCCGCAGCCGCACCCCGTGGGGCGTGAACTCGATCCCGGAAAGGCACAGCATGCTGATCTCCTCGGGGGCATGACCGGTGGCGCAGGCCAGCAGCACCCGGAATGCCTGCAAGTCGAACGTGGAGGGGTACAGCAGCGTGGCCAGGGCCTTGGCCATGGTCAGCCGGGCAGGGCTGCGGGCGTGGTGCGGAAATCCGGTCACCGCGAGCACCTCGGCGTACAGGGCACGCTGTTCCTCGGACCAGCGGTAGTGGGCGCTGGGGAACTGGTCCCGGAACTGCGGCAGAGTGATCTCACCGCGGTCCAGGGCCCACAGGACATTGCCCAGGTCGAGCCAGCCGTGCACGTCGGGATGTCCCCGAGCCTGGTCGATCAGGGCCTGCGCGTGCGCCAAACGCTTCTCCAGGGCGTGCAGATGTCCCCACGCCGCCCGCGCCAGCACCCGCGTCTCCGCCCGCTTGAACTCGTCCAGTTCGGACGACTTCCCCAACGGGACGGTGTGGCCGGAGCTGACCTGCACCAGCAGGGTCGGCTGAACCGAGGCGCCTTCGCGCCCGCTGCGGCCACGAATCAACCGGTACAGCAAGTACATGGTGTGGGCCGGCTGCTGGGACCCGACCGCGTACTGAGACGGCAAGCGCCTGCCGAAGTCGCGCAGGAGAGCGGCGAGGTCCGGCTCCGCCGCACCCAGCGACGCGTCCTGCGGTCGCACGGTGTTCTCGGCCACGAACTCCGCGAACAGCGACACGGCCCTGGTGTAGTTGTTCACGTTGCCGATGGTCCAGCGGTGCAGTTCGGCCTGAAGCACCAGCTCGTCGGTCAGCTCGGCCACCATCTTGGAGCACTGGAAGTCACCAGGGTTGAACCTCTTCACGGCCATCCGGGTCGCGCCCTGGACCCGGGCCGTGATGGCCCTGGGCCCGATGCGGTCCAGTCGCGGAGCCGGGGCCGGAACGGCCACAGCAGGGGTGTAGTCACCGCGCAGAGGCATCGGAGACCTCCGGCCCCAGGGCCATGGCCCTGGCGGCGATATCGGCGTAGGTGGCCCCGTCGTGCTGGGTCCACTGCCGGAAGGCGTCGTCTACGTACTTCATCGGATCATCCATGTAGCGCACGTAGTGATAGGTACTGGAAAGTTGCTTATGCCCGAGCCGTGCCTGGACCAGGGTGATCGCGGCGAGGTCGAGGATGTCGATCGGTGAGACCGCAGCACCCTCCCCGAGAGCGCGCCGTTGCTCGAACTGGCGGAACTTCAAGTGCCGCAGCAGTTGGAGGGCGAAAGTGTGGCGAGCGTCGTGGAAGCGCCACATCTTGCGCGGCAGCTGCGGCGCGGACGGGTGGCCGGCGTGCGCGATCATGCGGGTCCACGCGTCCTTGCGGATCGCGTCCCAGGACGAGGGGCCGATCATCAGCCCGCCGTGCCCGATGAAGATCGCCATCGCCTCCAAGCCGCCGCCGTCACGCTCGAAGACCGCGACACGGCGCATCTCCGGCCCCATCGCCGACATCGTGAACACGCGCCGCCGCCCCTGGTAGGTGCCGGTCAGCTTGCTGGTCGAACGGTCGAAATCGGTGACCACGAACAGGTCCCGGGCCCTGCGGGCCAGGGACCGGGCCGACGCGTCCGCGATCTCCTCGCGCTCCAGCATGAAGAAGATCTCCACCATCGCCCCAGCCGCGACCGGGACGTAGACCACCCGGTGCATCCCGTACTTCGCGCACGCCTGCAGATCGAATTCGACGGACCCCACCGGACGGTAACCGTCGAAGAACCCGAGCTCGGGCAGCATGGTGGTGGACCACTCCTGCTTGCGCATACCGGTCAGCAAGGCCGATTCGAGACCCGCCTTGCTGCGGTGCGGGTACCACCCCCGGAACAGCGGGTCCATGCTCGCGTCCGGCAGCTGGCCGCCCAGCCCCACGTCCCGGAAGTACAGGTACTGGTCAGGGCCGAAGTGCCGGATGTCCATCCCTCGGGTGATCCCCGAGGCCAGCGGGTTGCGGCCGTTGCCGTCCAGACGAATGGGCCGACGCTCGATGTGGCCGTTGTCGCGCAGCCACCCGTACAACCGGTCGATCACACCGGCGTCCCGATCCCAGGTCCTGTCCTCGACCGGTACCTCCTGCAGCTCACTGCGCGAGCGCCGGAACGCAGTCAGGTCGGCCTCGGTTGCCCGTCGGACGTCGGTCCCGCGATCTTCGAGAAAGTGGACGAGACTGCGAACCAGGTAGGCGTACTGCCGCATGGTCTTGGCGTCGCGGTTTCTCATCGACAGCTGCCGGAACCAGCCCGACAGGTACTCGATCGGAACCATCTGGGCATCGAGGAACAACGGCGTACCGTCCTTGACCACGCCTTCGTCGAGCATGGCGCGGACCTCGACTGCACTGGGGCCGACACCGGGGTGCCATCGGTCGAGCAGACCCGGCTTGATGTAGTGCAGTTCCATTCAGTCCCCCTGAGACAGTTCATCCCATAAGGAATAGCACCCCAGTTCGACACAGCCCCTCTCGCCAGCCGCCCACCCTGAGACAGTCCTGAACCATGCGCAGAAGTCGTGGAGTGGTGCGGGGCGCAGTACGGCGCCGTGTCGATGAGCGGGCGCCCGACCGGGAGCAGCCCGGCCACCGAGTGCACGGCGGTGACCTCCAGAGCCTCCTTCTGGGTCAGTGGCGGGAGCAGCGAGGGCAGCCGCTCCGCCAGCATCGTCTTGCCCGCGCCCGGTGGGCCCTTGAGGTACAGGTGGTGACCGCCGGCAGCGGCGATCTCCAGGGCGCGCCGGGCCTCGTACTGTCCGGCCACATCAGCCAGATCGAGGCGCGCCGCCTTGTCGTCGACCAGCCCTCGGACGCCGGCGCTGGGCAGCATCAGGCCGGCCATCAGCGGATCCGGCCGGCCGCCGATCGGGTCGGGCGGCTCCTCCGGCGCGGGCGCGCCGGTCAGGACGGCGACCAGCTGCCGCAGGCTACGGACGCCGATCACGGTCACGCCCGGGACGAGCGAGGCCTCGGGCGCGGTCTGCTCCGCGACCACGACCCGCTGGTATCCCGCGTCGGCCGCGGCCAGCACCGACGGCAGCACCCCGCGGACCGGCCGCACCCGGCCGTCCAGCCCCAGTTCGCCGATGATCAGCAGCTCGGCGATGGAGGAGGGGTCGAGCCGTTCGGCCGCGGCCAGGACGGCGCAGGCCACCGCGAGGTCGAAGCCACTGCCGCTCTTGGGCACCGAGGCCGGGCTGAGCCCGACGGTCAGCTTGCGCTGCGGCCAGGCCTCACCGCTGTTGACCACGGCCGCGCGCACCCGGTCGCGGGCCTCGGACAGCGCCTTGTCGGGCAGGCCGACCAGGGCGAACGCGGCCACCCCGGGCTCCAGATCGGCCTGGACCTCGACGATCACTCCGTCGACGCCGACCAGCGCGACGGAACAGGTACGGGCGAAGGCCATCTCAGACCACCCCCCGCAGGTGGTCGACCAGGGCCGCACCCCGGGCCCGGTTGACCACGGCCACCAGGTCGATCCGCACGCCCCCGGGCGGAGCGGGCGGCCAGTGCGGGTCCGTGGGCCCGGGGTCGTACCCGGGACCGGCCAGCCGTGCGAAGTGGCCGGGCCAGCGCTCGGCCATCCAGCGCTCCGCCAGGCGTTGCAACCGGGCGGCCTTGGCCTGGCCGATGGCCTCGCTGGGTTGTTGGAAGCCCCGCTCGGAGCGGGTCTTCACCTCGCAGACCGCCACGGTGTCGCCGTCGAGGGCGACGATGTCCAGCTCACCCTCGACACAGCGCCAGTTCCGGTCCAGGATGCGGAGCCCGGCCTCCGTGAGACGGCGGGCGGCGACCCGCTCGCCGTAGCGGCCGAGCCCGTTGTTGGTACTGCGACCGCCGGTACTGCGACCCGGGCCCGGCCCGGTGCCGTCCTTCGTGCCGTCCCGCACGGCTCCGGCCGCTGTGGCCGCTGAGGCCTGGTCCAGTACGGCCGCACCCGGTACGGCCTGGTCCTGCGTGATCGTGTTCTGCACGGTGACCACCTCCGCCGTGGAGGTTGCACCGTCGCGCACGGCGAGGCCGGGAATTTCCGTTTCCCTGTGGATAACTCGGGCCTGTGGATAACTTTTGTCACCCGCAGGAGTGAGACGCCCCGATCGCGCGAAATTCCGCTGGACAACGCGGGTCCGAGCGGTCCAACGTCAGTTCCCGAAGCCGGACTCGTCCGAGGGCAGCTCCAGATCGCTCTTCGCGAGTTCCTCGATGTTCACGTCCTTGAAGGTCAGCACCCGGACCTTACGGACGAACCGGGCCGGCCGGTACATGTCCCAGACCCACGCATCCGCCATCGACACCTCGAAGAAGACCTCGCCCTGCACCGAGTGCACCTGCAACTCGTAGTCATTGGTGAGGTAGAACCGTCGCTCGGTCTCGATCACGTACTTGAACAGGCCGACGACGTCCCGGTACTCCCGGTAGAGCTTGAGCTCCATCTCGGTCTCGTACTTCTCGAGATCTTCGGCACTCATCCAGGCGTCCCCTCAACTTGTCACGTCCACCCATTGTGGACCACCGCACCCACGCTCAGAGCCGTACCGGGGCGACCGGCGGGCCCTCGGCCAGCAGTCGCTCCAAGAAGTCCGCCAATCCGACCGGGTAGACCGTCTCGGCGGTCCCCCTCAGCTCCTCGACCGTCCACCAGCGCGCCGCGAGCAGTTGGGCGTGTTCCTCCTCGCCCATCCCCGAGTGGTCGAGACCCGTCTCCGTGGTCCGGGCCAGATGGAACCACTGATCCTGCTCGTAACGCCGTCCCTGAAAGGAAAACGACACCGTGCCGTACGCCACCAAGGGCCCCAGGTCCACACCCCGCAGGCCGGTCTCCTCCGCGAGTTCCCGCGCGGCGGCCCCCCGCACGTCCTCCCCGGGCTCCAAGCCGCCGCCGGGCGTGAACCACCAAGCCTCCCCCGGCGTCGCCGGGTCGGAGCCCAGGAAGAGAAGGATGCGGTCCTGCCCGTCCAGCAGCAGGATCCGCGCCGCCCTGCGCCGTTGTGCCGTCATGGCAGCGCTCCACGCTCCTTCCGTTCGCGTCGGTGGCGCTACCGATCCTGCCACCCGGCGCCGCCGTCCGGGGCGATGTTCGGCAGAGCGGCCCGGGCCGCGACGACCGCGATCAGGAGCTGCGCCCCCGGCTGAGCCGGCGGGCCAGGCCCGCCACCCCGCCCACCGCCGAAGTCACGAGGATCAGCGCCGCGCCCGCAACGGTCGCGAAGGCCGCCGGTTGCAGCGGCCCGGGCGCACCGGCCTTCGGTCCGGGAAGCCCGTCGAAGGCCGCGGTCCGGCCGAGGTCGCCCGTCCTGCCGAACGGCATCAGGGTGGCCTCGACCCTGGCCTCCACCGCACCGGCCGGGACGGTCCCGCCGTCGACCTCCAGGTGGGCGCGGGAGTCGAGCGAGCCCAGCCGGTTGTCGCCGAGCAGGAACAGCCGCCCCGGCGGCACCGTGACGCTGAACGAAGAGCCTTGCGGGCCCTGCGCCGCGAGGTACGGCTCCTCCACCACTTGTCCGTCGACCGTCAGCCGGTGGTCGTTGCCGGTGGCCGCGACGGTGTCCCCGCCGACCGCGACCACGCGCTTGACCATGAGCTCGCCACCCCAGTCCTGGTCCCGGAAGACCACCACGTCCCCCCGGCCGACGGCCCCGCCGCCGATCTTCCGGGCGAGCACGGTGTCCCCGATCCGAAGCGTGGGGGACATCGAGGCGGTCGGGATGCTGTACGGCCGGTAGTCGATCGCGATCAAGGCGAAGCCGCCGATCATCAGCACCAGCCCGAGCGCGAGCGCGACGCCCTGCAGCACCGCCGCGGGCCGGCGGCCCGGACGGGCGGGCGAAGCCGGGTGGTCGGCCGTCTGCTCAACGACACCGCTCATCGAAACCGTCCACCTCTGGCCGACCGGAGAACACCACTGGCACGCCGGGGGCACCGGCAGAAAAGCCGACGGGCCGTGGCACGTCCGAGCAGATTACTCGTCGGTACCACGGCCCGCGCAAGGGCTGAGGAGAACCCGGTGGAGCTCAGGAGTCCTTCCGGCCGTCCCTCCGCTCCCGCACCCGACGCACCAGCGGGAGCAGCGCGACCGCGCCCACCGCGCCGGCCACGGGAGGCGCCAGAGGCGCGGCCGCCGCCAGGCCCTTCTGGTCGAAGGTGTTCGGCACCGAGAGCGTCGACCAGTGACCGACCGGCCAGGCCACGACGAAGGCCCGCCCGATCACGTTGCCCACCGGAACGGTGCCGCCACCCGGCTGGTCCATGTGGAAGCGGGAGTCCAGCGAGTCGGCACGGTGGTCGCCCATCACCCAGATCCGGCCGTTAGGCACCTTCACCGGGTCGAACGGGTGGTCACCGCAGGGGGTGTTGCCCTGGTAGACGTACGGCTCGTTGAGCGCGACGCCGTTGACCTTCACCGGCCCGGTGCCCTGGCACTCGACGGTGTCCCCGCCGACCGCGATGACCCGCTTGATCAGGTCCTTCTCGTTGGCCGACGGCATCAGACCGACGAAGCTGAGCACGTCCTGGACGCCCCGGACGAAGGAGTTGCTGCTCTGCGGGGTCGGCTCGTCGTTCAGCCAGCCGCCCGGGTCATGGAACACCACGACCTCACCACGCTCGGGCTCCGCGCCGAACCAGGGGGTCAGCTTGTCCACCAGGACACGGTCACCGACCTGCAACGTGTTCTGCATCGACTCCGACGGAATGGAGAAGGCCTGGACGAAGAAGGTCTTGATCACTAGCGCCAGGACCAGCGCGATGCCGACCAGGATCGGCAGTTCCTTCCAGAAGGAACGCTGCTTGCGCTGCTTGCCGGGGGCCTGCGACTCCGACTGGTCCGCCGACTCGGCGTCGGGCCGGTGGGACTCCGAAGAGCCCCCGGTGGGGCCCTCCGTCCCGTCGCCATGCTCGTCGGCGGTCTGGGCCGCCGCGTCCTCGACCGAGGCCGAGGACGCACCGGACTCAGCGGACCGGGCCGCTCGACCGCCAGAGCCTTCGGGCTCGCCGGCACCTGAGCGGGCGCCGATCACCACATCCCCCACAACGTCTCCTCCCTGCTGTGCGGACGCCCGAGCGCCCGCGCTCACAGTGCCGCACAGCGGGCACCACGCTCACCACGACCATGGACGCTTCGGGACTGCCCATCACGGGCTCCCCTGACACCAGCACAGCCTCGACGCACGACCGGGACCTCCCGGCCGCACCTGCACTTCTCTATCACTCCAAGGCATCCGGCTCGCGGTCCCACGCGCGCGGACCGGCCGCGAGACGCCCGGCCCGGCTCACTCGGGCGGCCGCCCTGACCGGCGAACGACGGCCGGAAAGATGCCCAACACACCCATAACGAGCGGAGGTTCCATCGGAACCGGCCCAACGCCCACGGATTCCGGCGCAGTTCCGCGCGCCTGCGGAGCCCGCGCCAACGAGGAGAGTGAACTCGGCACGTCAAGTTGATGGAGGCGGTCCAGCGGCCAGGCGTTCATGAAGGCCCGGCCGACCACACCGCTCAGCGGGATGGTCCCCTGCCCCGGGTTCCCCATGTGGAAGCGGGAGTCGGCGGACACGTCCCGGTGGTCGCCCATGACCCAGAGCCGACCCTGCGGCACCTGCACCTTGAAGGGCTGCCGGGACGGCGGGTTGGCGGGCGCGAGGTACGGCTCGTCCACCGGCGTGCCGTTGACGCTCAACCGACCCTGCGCGTCGCAGCACTCCACGGTGTCCCCGCCGACGCCGATGACCCGTTTGATCAAGTCCTGCTCGCTGTCCGACGGCAGCAGCCCGACGAAGGTGAGGACCTGCTTGGCCGCCCCCAGCACCGGACCGTCGTCGGACGGCTTGTGGTCGTTCTCCAGCCAGCCGCCCGGATCCTTGAACACCACCACGTCGCCGCGCTGCGGCTCGCTGCCGAACCAGGGGGTCAGCTTGTCCACCAGCACCCGGTCCCCCACCTGGATGGTCTGCTCCATCGAGCCGGAGGGGATCACGAACACCTGGAGCAGGAAGGTCTTCATCACCAGCGCGACCAGCAGCGCCACCACGATGATCAGCGGGAACTCCCGCAGCAGCGACCGCTTGCGCCGCCGGGCCGCGCGTCGGGCGCTGCGGCGGCGATCGGCCCGGCCCCGGACGGGCAGCACCGCGGCCGGGCCCGCACCCCCGGGGGAGGCGCCTCCTGGCCCGGCACCGTCAGATCCGGCACTCACGGATCCGGCACTCGCCGATCCGGCATCCGCGGATCCGGCACCTGCCGATCCGGCGCCGACCGGTCCGCCGGCGTCCGGCTCCGGGCCCGGGCGGTCCGCCAGCCGGTCCCTGCCTCTGCTACCCCTGCTCCCCATGACCGCCCGTTCCCGCAGTCGCGGCGAAGGCCGCGGGCCGGTCCAGGCCGGTCAAGCGCGAGAACGGGTAGACCACCCAGTCCGCCCGGCCGATCACCCTGCTCTCGGGCACGAAGCCGCCGCCGGGCTCGCCGAGGTGGTCGCGCGAGTCGCGGGAGGCGCTGCGGTGGTCCCCCATCACCCAGAGCTTGCCGGTCGGCACCACCACGTCGAAAGCCACACTCGACGGCTGGTCCCCCGGGGCCAGGTAGGAGGACTCGTCGATCGGCACCCCGTTGACGGTGATCGGCCCGCCCGGGCCGGTGCTGGTCACCCGGTCCCCGCCGACGCCGATCACCCGTTTGACGTAGACCGTGTTCCCGGCCGGGGCCAGCCCGAGGTCCCGGCCGAGCGAGCTCAGCCCGTCCCGGAAGCCGGTCGGCCCGCCCGACTCCGGCAGGAAGGAGCCCGTCCCGTCGAAGACCACGACGTCGCCCCGCTGGGGGTGGCCGCCGAAGGCGTAGGCGAGCTGGTTCGCGATCAGCCGGTCGCCCGGACGCAGGGTCTCCTCCATCGACCCGGACGGCACCGAGAACGGGCGCGCGACGAAGGCGTTCACCAGCAGCAGGGCCAGCAGGCAGATCCCCACCAGCAGCAACAGGTCCCGCGAGCGCGAGTGGCCCGGCTCCTCATCCCCCGGTGCGCTCTCATCCCCCCGTGCGTTCTCACTCTCTGGCGCGCTCTCGTCCTCTGGCGCGTTCTCGTCCTCGGACGCGACCTCGCCCTCCGGCGCACCCCCGGCGTCCGCCCGCGGATCCCCACCGGGGCCGGATCCCTCCCCGCCGGGCCCCGGGACGACCCCGGAAACGACCGCGGACCGCGACAGCGAGTCCGCACCGGTGGGTGCGGGACTGCCGTCGCGGTCCGCGGGTGGTTCGTGCGTGCTCATCGGGGGCTGAGCTTACCGTGCGGTGGCCCGGCCCCTCGGAGCGATCCGATCCCCCGGCGAGGCCGGGGGACGGTGGATCAGCGGTCGCGCTTCTCCTTGATCTTCGCGGCCTTGCCGCGGAGGTCACGCAGGTAGTACAGCTTGGCGCGGCGAACCGCACCGCGGGTCACGACCTCGATCTTCTCGACGACCGGGGTGTGCACCGGGAAGGTGCGCTCCACGCCGACGTTGAAGCTGACCTTGCGAACGGTGAAGGTCTCACCGACGCCGGCGCCGTGGCGGCGGATGACGACGCCCTGGAAGACCTGGACACGGGAGCGGTTGCCCTCGATGACCCGGACGTGGACCTTCAGGGTGTCACCGGCACGGAAGGCCGGAATGTCGCTACGCAGCGAGGCCGCGTCGACAGCAGCGAGCTTGTTGCTCATGTTGCTCTCCATCGCAGGCGCCACGGGCCGCCCACGGAAGTTCGTCACAATGGGGTTTGCTGCGGGCCGCATCGGCTGACGACGATCCCCCCGTGGCGAGGGCGCCGGTCCACGTGGCCCCTACGAAGGGGGCCCAGCGACAGACAACAGCGGCCTATTCTTCCACACCAACGGCCACGGACCGAAATCGGCCGAGCTCCTCGTCCCAGGCCAGGCCGAGGATGCTGAGCGCCTCCCGATCCTTCTTGTCGAAGGCGCCGTAGCGCCAGCGCTCGACCAGGTCGGTGCGGTTCGCCAGGGTCCGGGCGAAGGCCTGTTCCCGCCGCCAGCGGGCGATCCGGCCGTGGTTTCCGCTGAGCAGCACGTCCGGCACGGTCCGGCCGCGCCACTCGGCGGGCTTGGTGTAGACCGGGCCCTCCAGCAGGTCGGCCATCGCGCCGGGCGCGAAGGAGTCGTCCCGGTGGGACTCGGCGTTGCCGAGCACCCCGGGCAGCAGCCGGGCGATCGCCTCGACCATCACCAGCACGGCAACCTCGCCGCCGGCCAGCACGTAGTCGCCGATCGAGGCCTCGACCACCGGCATCCGGGTGGCCGCCTCCTCGATGACCCGCCGGTCGATGCCCTCGTACCGGGCGGGGGTGAACGCCAGCCAGGGGCGGCTCGCCAGCTCCTGGGCGAGTTCCTGCGTGAACGGCCGCCCGCTGGGGGTGGGCACGACGAGCGTCGGCAGCTGGCCCTCGGGCCCGCCGGCGACCACCGCGTCCAGCGCCTCGCCCCACGGCTCGGGCTTCATCACCATGCCGGGGCCGCCGCCGTACGGGCTGTCGTCCACCGTCCGGTGAACGTCGTGGGTCCACTCGCGCAGGTCGTGGACGTGCACGTCCAGCTGGCCGCGGGAGCGGGCCTTGCCGACCAGCGAGATGTTCAGCGGTTCCAGGTACTCGGGGAAGATCGAGACGACGTCGATCCGCATCCCGTTCTGGACCTGCGCGACGCCCTCCTCCACCGTCACTTCGACCCCTCCGCGCCCTTGGCACCGGCCGCGCCCTCGGCGCCGTCGACAACCTCGACACCCTCAGCGCTCTCGGTGTCCTCAGCCTCCTCGCCCTCGGCGGAAGCGCCACGGGCGACCTCGGCCTGTTCGGGTTCGATCAGGCCGACCGGCGGGGTGATCACGGCGCGCTGGTTCTCCAGGTCGATGGTCGGCACGATCTGGCGGACGAAGGGCACCAGCACCTCCGTCCCGTCGGCCTTCTCCACCGTGAGCAGGTCCTGGTACGGCAGGTGGACGACCTCGGTCAGCTCACCGACGAGGGTGCCGTCGAGCAGCACCACGTCCAGGCCGATCAGCTGGTGGTCGTAGTACTCCTCCGGGTCCTCGGGGCTCTCCTCCGGGTCGACCTCGGAGATGAGCAGCGTGCCCCGCAGCGCCTCCGCCGCGTTGCGGTCCTTGACGCCGGCGAAGCGCAGCAGCAACCGGCCGCTGTGCACCTTGCCGGACTCGATGGTCAGCGGTCCCACCGACGCGGGGTCGGTGAACAGGACGGCACCGGGGCCGAGCCGGAGCTCCGGCTCGTCGGTGCGGACCTCGACGCTGACGTCCCCCCTGATGCCGTGGGCGCGGCCGATCTTGCCGACGACGAGCTGCACGGTGATCGTTCTCCTGGAGTTCCTAGAGCGGGACGGAATGCGGAAAGCGCGAGAAACGCGAAAAGGCCGACCGGGACGACATGCGTCCCGGTCGGCCTCACAAGCCCTGACGGCTGAACGAGCAGCTGTGTCAGCGAATGTTGTCCACGTCGACCAGGTCGACCCGGACGTTGTGACCGCCGAGGGCGCCGACGACGGTGCGCAGTGCGCGCGCCGTACGGCCACCCCGGCCGATCACCTTGCCGAGGTCATCGGGGTGCACTCGCACCTCGATGGTGTTGCCCCGACGCAGGTTGCGCGAGCGCACCTGCACGTCGTCGGGGTGCTCGACGATGCCCTTCACCAAGTGGTCGAGGGCGTCCTCGATCACGCTCAGGCCTCGGCGGCGGCGTCGGCCTCAGCCTCGACCTTGTCCGACTTCTTGGCCTTCGGGGTGATGGCAACACCGGTGGTGGCGTCCTCGAAGCCGGCGACGGCCTTCGCGAACAGGTGCGAGAAGTCCTCGACCTTGGGCTCGGCGACCAGCAGCGGCGCCGGGGCCGGGAGGCCCTTGAACTTCTGCCAGTCGCCGGTCAGCTTGAGGATGGCGAGCACCGGCTCGGTCGGCTGGGCGCCGACGGACAGCCAGTACTGGGCGCGGTCGGTGTCGACCTCGATCTTCGAGGGGTTGTAGGTCGGCTGGTAGATGCCGATCTCCTCGATCGCGCGGCCGTCACGCTTGGTGCGCGAGTCGGCGACGACGATGCGGTAGTGCGGGGAGCGAATCTTGCCGAGACGCTTGAGCTTGATCTTGACTGCCACGGGAGTGGATTCTCCTGGTGTTGACGTGGGTGAGCGGCCGCGCCGTCGCGTGGGGTTGCGCCGTGGGCCGTTCAAGGGACACGCCAGCCGTAGGAGAGAGGGGTCCTGCTCGGCTGCCGAGTACTCAGCTGTCCATTCTGCCATACCGGCGCGAACCGCCTTCGCTCGGCCATCCGCGGGACGCATCCCGGCCGCTTCTCAGCCGTACCCCGGCGCCGCGCGCCCGGCTGTCCGCGGGCCGCGCGAGACCCTCCGGAGGCCGCCCCCCGACTGCCTCCGCAGGCCCGTTCACAAGGCGCGACCGGGAGCCCTCGCTCCCGGTCCGCCCACGAACTCACCGATGTACCGCTCGTTCCGGCCGGATCCGCTGCCCGCACAGCCGTCCGCCGGCCTTCCCCGTCTTCTGGTGTTCCGGCCTGACCGATCTCCCGGTCCAACCGATCTCCCGGCCTGACCGATCTCCGGGCCCAACCGATCTCCCGGTCCAACGGTCTTCCGGTTCAGCGATCTCCCGGTCCAGCAGTCCTCCGCCGCACCGGTCGCCCGGCAGGACGGTCTTCCGCCACCCCGGTCATCCGACGCGCCGGTCGTCCGATCCGACGACCGCCCGGCCCTCCGGTGTCCCGGTGGACCGATCGGTCACGAGATCTTGAACGGCTGCTGGCACGCGCCGCAGACGATGGACGCCTGGGCGAGCACCGACGGCACGACCCGGACGTTCCGTCCGCAGCCGCACACCGCCTTGACCCGGACGCCACCCCCGGAGGAACCGTGCCGGGCGGCCGGGCCGCGGAAGGCCCGCGTCGTACCGTCGCCGGCCACCGCCTCCTGGTGCGCGCCGAGGGCGCGGTCCAGTCGCTCGATGGTCTCCGCGTAGCGCTCCTGGGTCTCCTTGAGCATGGTCACCTGGGAGAAGCCGCTGCTCGCGTGCGGTTCGACCGGGTGCGCCAGGCCGAGCTCGGAGGCGAGCAGCAGGAAGCGCCGGTTGTGGTAGCGGCCGGCTCGCGAGGTGTCCCGGATGTCCCGGGCCGCGGCCAGACCGTGGGCAGCCTCGTGGAGGAGCCGCTCGAAACCGAGCCGGGTGCCACAGGCCGAGGAGGATTCGCCGATCAGGGCCTCGGGCGAGGCCAGGTCGGGGAGGTCCTGGTGGTGGGCCTGGATGTCACTCCAGGCGGCGGCCAGTTCGGCCGCGAGGACGAGGGGCTGTGTCGTGCTCACGCTAGACCAACGATGGAGTGCGAGCCGATGTTCCGCATGTTCTCGTTCTTCGGGAATTCCCAGGGAACTCCCAGGAATGCATGGTCGCGCGCGAATTGCGCGTTCCGGATCTGATGCAAGACCGACCCCCTGCCGGTTTCGGCCCGCCGCAGCTCGGCGGGCCTCGTGAATTCCGCCCGGGGGCGGGCTGTCGCCCCCTGGACGTACGGCCCGTGGGCCCGTCGAGTTGACAGGGCCACGGGCCGTACACCGTACCGCTATTGCGTTAATACCGGCAGTTGACCGGCCAGTAGGGATGTCCGCGGTCGGGACGCCTCTCGGACAGTTACCGGATTCTTACTCATCCGCATTCCGGGCAAATGTCGCCGCCAACGGTCATTACCTGCTGGTAACAGGCATCAGTACGCGCGGGCGACGATCGCGATATTGCCGTCCTGGTCGTCCGCCAGCGGCACCGAGCCGTCGGCCGCGACAATGCAGCGCACCGAAACGCCCTGCTCGGCGAGCTTGGCCTCGCCCTCCGGACCGAGGTCGGCCCAGGAGATCCGGCCCCAGCCGGTCGCGGCGGCCTCGGCGGCCTCCTCGATGGTCCTGACGTCGACGGTACGGGCCTCGCGGCGCTCGCGGGACTGGCGCAGCAGCAGCGCCTGGTCCTCCTCCAGGATGCCCGGGACCAGCGCGGCCAGGGAGTCGATGGAGACGGGCTCCTTGCCGCCGGGGATCCGGCGGGCCAGCATCGCGGTGCCGTTCTCGAGGTCGCGCGGGCCGACCTCGATGCGCAGCGGCACGCCCTTGAGCTCCCAGTCCACCGCGCGGCGGCCGAACGGGGTGTCGGTGCGGTCGTCGACGACCACCCGGACACCGGCGGCCTCCAGCGTGGCGCCGATCTCGCGCACCTTGGCGATGACCGCGTCGTCGCCCTTGATGGCGAGCACGACGGCCTGGACGGCGGCCAGTCGCGGGGGCACCCGCAGGCCGTTGTCGTCGCCGTGGGACATGATCAGGCCGCCGACCATGCGGGTCGAGACGCCCCAGGAGGTCTGCCAGACGTACTCGCGCTCGGCGCCCTGGAGCTGGTAGGTCGTGTTGAACGCCTTGGCGAAGTTCTGGCCCAGCTCGTGGCTGGTGCCCATCTGCAGCGCCTTGCCGTCGCCCATCATGCCCTCCAGGGTGAGGGTGTTGATGGCGCCGGCGAACCGCTCCTTGGCGGTCTTGCGGCCGAGCACGACGTCGATGCCGAGCACGTTCGTCATGAAGTCGCCGTAGACCTGGGTGTGGATCATCGACGCGTACGCGCGGGCGTCCTCGTAGGTGGCGTGGGCGGTGTGGCCCTCCTGCCAGAGGAACTCGGTGGTGCGCAGGAAGACGCGCGGGCGCAGCTCCCAACGGACCACGTTGGCCCACTGGTTGATCAGCAGGGGCAGGTCGCGGTGGCTCTGCACCCACTTCGAGAAGTACTCGTTGATGATCGTCTCGGAGGTGGGCCGGACGACGACCGGCTCGTCGAGCTGCTTGCCGCCGCCGTGGGTGACCACCGCGAGCTCGGGGGCGAAGCCCTCGACGTGCTCGGCCTCCCTGGTCAGGTAGGACTGCGGGATGAACATCGGGAAGTAGGCGTTCTGCGCGCCGGCCTTCTTGATCCGCGCGTCCATCTCCTGCTGCATCCGCTCCCACAGGCCGTAGCCGTACGGTCGGATGACCATGGTGCCGCGCACCGGACCGTTGTCGGCCAGCTCGGCCTTGTTGATGAGGTCCTGGTACCAGCGCGGGAAGTCTTCCGCCTGAGGGGTGAGAACGGGTGCCTTAGCCATGGCCCGAATGGTACGGGGCGCGGCCCCCTGACTTCGAATCGATAACACGCCGGCGGCCGCCGGACGGACGACCACCGCACCCGCCGGACGGACGACCGCGCACCCGCCGGCAGCAGACGGCGGCACCCGCCGACCGCAGGGGGCGCACGACCGCGACACGCGCGCACCACCCTGCACCCCTCTGGACGCCGGGCCCGACCCGCTGTTCGCTGGAGTGGGGCGGGACTTTGGGGGAGCCGTAGCAGCACACCGAAGGACCGGATGGGAGGCCGCGATGGCTTCAGCTCGGACGACCGGCACGACCGCACGACCGACAGGCGCACGACCGCACCACCCGCAGCCCGGGGCGGCGCGGCCCGCGCGGGCGCGCGACTGGGCGGAGATCCAGGAGCGCATGCTGGTGCCGCTCTACGAGGCGGTCCACGACCGGCTGGAGGTCGGCCCGGCGACCAGCGTGCTGGGCCTGGGCTGCCGGTCCGGGCTGGCGCTGCTGCTCGCCGCCGGGCGCGGTGCCCAGGTCACCGGCCAGGAGCCGCGGGACGAGCTGCGCGAGCTGGCCCGCGGCCGCCGGCTGCGGGTGTGCGCGGGGGCCCGGCCGACCGCGGCCGTCCCCCGCTCGGCCCATTCGCTGGTGACGGTCTTCGAGCAGTTGCCCGGTTGCGCCGAGCCGGGTCCGGTGGTCGTCGAGGCCGCCCGGCTGACCCTCCCGGGCGGGCACGTGGTGCTGGCCGCCTGGGGCCCTCCGGAGCGCTGCCAGAGCGCCCCGGTGCTGGACGTGGCGCGGCGGCGGGCGGGCCGGACCACCGCGCGCGACCCGTTCGAGCTGAGCACGCCCGGCACGCTGGAGGACCTGCTCGCCCCGGCCGGCCTGCGCCCGGCCGGCAGCGGGCGGGTGAGCTGCCCGTTCGCCTACGCGGACCTGGACAGCGCGGTGCGCGGCCTGCTCTCCACCGGCCTGTTCGAGGCGGCCGAGGAGTTCTCCGGCGCGTCGCTGGTCGCCAAGGAGCTGGAGGAGGCGCTGCAGCCGTACCTGCGCGCGGACGGCTCGGTCCGGATGGAGAACGTCTTCCGCTACCTGGTCGCCGAACGGCCCCGGTAGCGGCGGCCGACCGGCCCCGACGGCGCGGGGAACGAGGCCCACGGCGACGCCCGGACGAGCCCCCGGCGGCACCGGGAACGAGACCCCCCGGCAGCAATCGGACGGCCCCGGGCGACAACAGATCCGACAGCGACGAAACCGGGGGCGCCCGCCCGCACGGCAAGCGCCCCCAGCCCGCCGGTTCACGCCTGGTCGAGCGACTTCCCGTCGGAGCCGGAGCCCTTCCGCGGCACCCCGGCCGCCCGGTACGCCTGCTCCTCGTCCAGCGTCTCCGCCTCCAGCAGCGCCGCCGCCAGCGCGTCCAGCCGGGCCCGCTCCTCGGTCAGCAGCCGTACCGCGTGCTCGTAGCACTCGGCGACGATCCGCCGGGCCTCCTCGTCCACCGCGTCGAGGGTGGTCGGCGCGGCGGAGAGCCCGTAGGCGCCCTGCGGGTCGGCGGGCACCGCGGTCAACCGGCCGACCCGCTCGCTCATCCCCCACCGGCCGGCCATCCCGCGGGCGATGTTGGTGACCTGCTCCAGGTCGCTCTCCGCTCCGGTGGTGATCACCCCGTAGACCACCTGCTCGGCCGCCATCCCGCCGAGCGCGCCGATGATCCGGCCGCGCAGGTAGGGCTCGGTGTACGAGTAGCGGTCGTTCTCCGGGGTGGACAGGGTGACGCCGAGCGCCCGGCCGCGCGGCACGATGGTGATCTTGCGGACGGGGTCGGCGCCGGGCTGCAGCATGCCCAGCAGCGCGTGCCCGCTCTCGTGGTAGGCCGTGCGCTCGCGCTCCTCCTGCGGCATCACCAGCGGCCGGACGGCGCCGAGCTGGACCTTCTCCAGGGCGTCCGAGAGGTCCCGCTCGTTCACCGCGTCCTGCTTGCGCTTGACGGCCAGCAGGGCGGCCTCGTTGACCAGGTTGGCGAGTTCGGCGCCGGTCATCCCGGGGGTGACCTTGGCCAGCCGGGTGAGGTCGGCGTCGCCGGCCAGCGGGACGGTCCGGGTGTGGATGCGCAGGATGGCGGCGCGGCCGTCCCGGTCCGGCGGGCTGACGGTGATCCGCCGGTCGAACCGGCCGGGGCGCAGCAGCGCCGGGTCGAGCACGTCCGCGCGGTTGGTCGCGGCGATCACGATGACGCCCTCGGAGCCGGTGAAGCCGTCCATCTCGGTGAGGATCTGGTTGAGCGTCTGCTCGCGCTCGTCGTGCCCGCCCATGCCGCCGCCCGCGCCGCGCTGGCGGCCGATGGTGTCGATCTCGTCGATGAAGATGATCGCCGGGGCGACCTTGCGGGCCTCGGCGAACAGTTCACGGACCCGGCTGGCGCCGACGCCGACGATCATCTCGATGAACTCGGAGGCGGAGGCGGAGAAGAACGGCACGTCCGCCTCGCCGGCGACGGCCCGGGCGAGCAGGGTCTTGCCCGTCCCGGGCGGGCCGCTCAGCAGCACGCCGCGCGGCATCTTGGCGCCGAGCCTGCGGTACTGCTGCGGGTTCTTCAGGAAGTCGACCACCTCGGTGAGTTCGGCCTCGACCTCGTCGATGCCGGCCACGTCGGCGAAGGTGGTGCGCTTGCCCTGGTCGGCGGTGACCGGCTTGGGCGGGGCCTTGCGGCCGAGCGCGCCGGCGCCCAGCCCGCCGGCCATCCGGCGGGCGAGCAGCACCCAGATCAGGATCAGCAGCACCATGGGGGCCAGCGAGATCAGCAGGTTGGCGAGGAAGCTGCGCTGCTGGACCACCGGGGAGGTGGCGGTGACCTCGACGCCCTGCTGCTGCAGCGTGGTCCACAGGTTGTCGTTGGCGAAGGACGGCCGCTGGGTGGCGAAGTCGGTGTAGTCGCCCTTGCCGCCGTCCGGCTTGGGCTGGGCGCTCTTGAGGGTGCCCTCGATCGCGTCGCCCTTGGAGTAGATCTTGGTGATGTTGCCCTTGTTCAGCTGGTTGTTGAACTCGGTGTAGGAGATCGTGGTGGCACCGGCGTTGCCGAAGAAGGACAGCAGCAGGTCGGAGATCAGGAACACCACGAGCGCGGTGAGGGCGAGTCCCATCCAGCCGCCGGGCATCCGGCGGCGGGGCGGCGGCGGGGGCGGGGCGCCCTCGGACCGCCAGGGCTGGTCGGGGGTCTGGCGCGGCGGCACGGGTTCGGTCACCCATCGGACGATACGGACGCGGGCTCGGGCGAGCCACCCGAAACGCCGCGCCGAGCACGCCCCTGACCAGCCGCGACGGGGCCCCGCCAGTGCCTGATCCCCGCCGCCCCGTCAGTGCCTGCGCCCGGACCCCCACCCGTGACTCAGGGGCCTCGGCGCCCCGCCCGTGGCTACGCCTCGGCGCCCGGCCACTCCTCGGCGGTCAGCGCGAACCGCTCGTGGTCCCGCCAGTCGCCCTGGAGGAACAGCATCCGGGGGGTGAAGCCCTCGTGCCGGAAGCCCAGCCGCTTGGCCATCGCGACCGACCGCTCGTTGTCCGGCTGCACGTTGATCTCCAGCCGGTGCAGGCCCAGCCCGCCGGCCGACTGCGGGGCGAAGCAGCGGTCCAGGACCAGCCGCAGCCCCTCCGTCATCCGCCCGGTGCCGGCGAACGGCAGGTACGCGTCGTAGCCCAGCGCGCCGTTGCAGAACCGGCCCATCACGATGTTGGCGACGTTCACCTTGCCGACCAGCCCGCCGGTGTCCCGGTCGACGATCAGGAAGGTGCGCAGGCCCGGCCCCTGGCGGTCCAGCAGTTCGGCCAGGCCGTCCGGCTCGACCGGGTTCCACCGCCCGATGTGGTCGGCGGACCGTCGGACCGCCTCGGCGTACACGTCCTTGTCCTCGGCCCGCGGGGCCCTGATCGTCACTCGCACACCACCATCATCGGGCATGCGAGCGGCCCGCCGCCCGGAAGATCCCGGACGGCGGGCCGCTCGAACGACGGACCGGTCTACAGCAGGTCCTTGAACTCCTTGGGCAGCTCGAAGTCGGCCGGGCCCTTGCCCGCGCCGAGGCCGAACGCGCCGCCGCCGGCCGGGTCCTGGTCGCCGCCCGGGCCGAGCGCGCGGCGCTGGGCGGCCGCGGCCTCCTCCTGCGCCCGCTTGAGCGGGTTGCCGCTCTTGCGCTTGCCCTTGGCCTGCGGGGCCTTCTTGCCGGACTTCTTGGCGCCGCCGCCCATGCCCGGGATCCCCGGCATGCCGGGCACGCCCTTGCCGGAGGCCATCGCGGACATCATCTTGCGGGCGTCGAAGAACCGCTCGACCAGGTTCTTCACCTCGCCGACCTGGACACCCGAGCCCTTGGCGATGCGGGCCCGGCGGGAGCCGTTGATCAGCTCCGGCTCGGCGCGCTCGGCCGGGGTCATCGACTTGATGATCGCGCCGACCCGGTTGACGTCCTTGTCGTCGATGTTGTTGATCTGGTCGCGGATCTGGCCCATCCCGGGCAGCATCCCCAGCAGCTTGGAGATCGAGCCCATCTTCTGGACCTGCTCCAGCTGCGACAGGAAGTCGTCCAGGGTGAACGCCTTCGGACCGCCGCGCAGCTTGGCGGCGATCTTCTCGGCCTCCTCCTGCGAGAAGGTCTGCTCGGCCTTCTCGATCAGCGAGAGGACGTCACCCATGCCGAGGATGCGCGAGGCCATCCGGTCGGGGTGGAAGGCGTCGAAGTCGTCGACCTTCTCGCCGTTGGAGGCGAACATGATCTGCCGGCCGGTGACGTGCGCGACCGACAGGGCGGCACCGCCGCGGGCGTCGCCGTCGAGCTTGGAGAGCACGACACCGGTGAAGTCGACGCCGTCGAGGAAGGCCTGCGCGGTGGTGACCGCGTCCTGGCCGATCATCGCGTCGACGACGAACAGGACCTCGTCCGGGTTGACCGCGGCGCGGATGTCCGCGGCCTGCTGCATCAGCTCGGCGTCGATGCCCAGGCGTCCGGCGGTGTCGACGACGACGACGTCGTACTGCTTCTGCTTGGCGTACTCGATCGAGTCCTTGGCCACCTGCACCGGGTCGCCGACGCCGTTGCCCGGCTGCGGGCCGTAGAAGGCCACACCGGCGCGCTCGGCGACCACCTGGAGCTGGTTGACGGCGTTGGGCCGCTGGAGGTCGCAGGCGACCAGCAGCGGGGTGTGCTTCTGGCTCTTCAGCCAGTGGCCGAGCTTGCCCGCGAGGGTGGTCTTACCGGCACCCTGCAGACCGGCGAGCATGATCACCGTCGGGCCGCTCTTGGCGAACCGGACCCGGCGGGTCTCGCCACCGAGGATCGCGATGAGCTCCTCGTTGACGATCTTGATGATCTGCTGCGCGGGGTTGAGCGCGCCCGAGACCTCGGCGCCGGCCGCCCGCTCCTTGACCTGCTTGATGAAGGCCCGCACGACCGGCAGCGCGACGTCCGCCTCCAGCAGCGCGATGCGGATCTCGCGGGCGGTGGCGTCGATGTCCGCCTCGCTCAGGCGGCCCTTGCCCCGGAGGTTCTTGAACGTCGCTGCGAGGCGATCGGAAAGAGTGTCGAACACGTCGTCGCGGGTCCTCTGCGGCATCGGTATCGGTACGGTCGTCGCCCACCAGGGTATCCGGCCGCCCCGGGTATGGTCTCCACCCGGGTTGCCACGGCCTCGGAACGGGCCTCGGAACGGACCTCGGCAGGCGTCGGCGGACCCCGGCGGACCGACCCCCGGCGAGCCCCGAACGGCCCCGGCGCGACTCAGCCCAGCACCGCCCGGACCGCCGCCGCCACCTCCCCCGCCCGCCCGGCGGCGAGCGGCCGGCCCGCCCCGTCGGTCAGGTAGAAGGAGTCGACGGCCTCCGCGCCCAGCGTCGAGACGTGCGCCGTCCGCACCCGCACGCCCGCCCCGTCCAGCGCCCGGCCGATCCGGTGCAGCAGCCCCGGGGCGTCGTGCGCGCGGACCTCCAGGACGGTCGCGGTCGCCGAGGCCACCGCGGGCGCCACCGCGACCACCGGCGGCGGGGTGGGGATGCCCCGGCGGCGCGGGGCGGCGGCGTCCCGCTCGGCCAGCCGGCGCGCGACGTCCAGCGAGCCGTCCAGCGCCCGGCGCAGGTCGGCCCGCAACCGGGCGGCCTCCGGCAGCTCGCCGAACTCGGCGGCCACCCGCCAGGACAGCAGCAGCACCGGGCCGGCGCCGATCGGGTCCAGCTCGCGCAGGCCGGCCGAGCGGACGGCCAGCCGGTGCAGCGCGAGCACCCCGGCGACGGTGCCGAGCAGTCCGGGCCGGTCCGGGACGGCCAGGGTCAGCTCGACGCCCATCGGCTCGGCGCCCGGGTCCGCCCCCTCGGACTGCGCCAGCAGCGACAGGGCGGGCCCGCCGGTCCGGGCGGCCTCCACCGCGAGCCGCTCCTGCGCGGCGGTCGGCGCGGCCTCCACGGGCGCGGCGTAGGCGCCGGCCAGCCGGGCGGCGACCCGGGCCGCCAGGCCGTCCACCAGCGAGGCCCGCCAGCCGCTCCACGCGGCCGGGCCGGTGGCCAGCGCGTCCGCCTCGGTGAGCACGTGCAGCAGCTCCAGTTGTGCCGCGGTGCCGACCACCTTGGTGATCGCCTCGACGGTGGCCGGGTCGTCCGGATCCCGTCGGGTCGCGGTGTCGACCAGGGTCAGGTGGTGGCGGACCAGCACCGCCAGGGTCTCGGTGTCCTCGGGGCCGAAGCCCATCCGGGCGGCGATGTCACGGACGATGACCTCGCCGGCCTCGCTGTGGTCGCCGGGCCAGCCCTTGCCGATGTCGTGCAGCAGCGCGGCGACCAGCAGGAGGTCCGGCCGGGCCACCCGGCGGGTCATCGCCGCGGCCCGCACCGCCGTCTCCACCAGGTGCCGGTCGACCGTCCAGCGGTGCACGGCGTTGCGCTGCGGACGGCAGCGCACCCGCTCCCAGTCCGGCAGCAGCCGGGTGACCAGTCCCTCCGCCTCCAGCGCCTCCCACACCGGGACGGCCGCCTCGCCCGCGCCCAGCAGGGTGACCAGCTGCTCGCGCGCCTCGTCCGGCCAGGGCACCGGCAGCGGGCGGCACTCGGCGGCCAGCCGGCGCACCGTCGCGTACGAGACGGTGAGCCCGTTCTGCGCGGCGGCGGCCGCGGCGCGCAGCGGCAGCACCGGGTCGGCGGCCGGGCGGGCGCCCTGGGCGAGCACCGCCTCCCCGTCCTGCTCGACCACGCCCTCGGCGAGCGGTCGGCGCGCGACCGTGCCCCGGGCCACCGCGCCCGCGCCGCGCCCGGCGCCGGTGAACGGGAAGGCCGACCGGGCAGCCCGGCGGCCCCGGCCGGACCGGGCGGCGAGCACCCGGTCCACCGCCCGCCAGGTGACGTCACTCGCGTAGGCGATGGTGCGGGCGGCCTCGTAGACCTGGCGCAGCAGGGTGTCGGCGTCCAGCACGCCGAGCCGTTCGGCGACCTGGTCCTGGTCCTGGAGGCCGAGCCGCTCGGTGGCCCGGCCGGTGGCCAGGTGCAGCGCGTCGCGGACGTCGGCGAGCCGCAGCGCGGCGGCGTCCAGGCCGTCCCGGGGGGCGTCGGCCAGCCAGGTGGCGGCGACGGCGTTGAGCGCGACGGCGTCGCGCAGGCCGCCGCGGGCCTCCTTGAGGTCGGGCTCCAGCAGGAACGACAGCTCGCCGTGCCGCTCGGCCCGCTCCCGCCCGAGGTCGCGCAGCTCCGGCAGGCGCGCGGGGGCGCTCGCGCGCCAGTCGGTGAGCACGGCGGAGCGCAGGGCGGCGGTGAGCGCCTGGTCCCCGGCGAGGTGGCGAGCGTCCAGCAGGCCGAGCTGGGCCTTGAGGTCGGCGGCGGCGACGGACCGGGCCTCGGCGACGGTGCGCACCGAGTGGTCGAGCGCGGCGCCCGCGTCCCAGACCGGGTACCAGATCCGCTCGGGCAGGTCGGGATCGAGCCGGCCGTCGTGCAGCAGCAGGACGTCGAGGTCGCTGCGCGGGGACAGCTCGCCGCGCCCGTAGCCGCCGACCGCGACCAGCGCGACGCCGGGCGGGCCGCCGGCGGCCGCGAGCAGACCAGCCAGCCAGTCGTCGGTGAGCCGGGCGAGAGCCGCGCGGCGGGGCCGCCCGGCCGGGCCGGGGCCGGCGAGCAGCGCGGCCCGGGCGGCGCCGTAGTCGGGAGGGCTGGTCTCGGTGGTCATGGCGTGGTCCCGTCCGTCGTGCGGTTGAGCGGGCGGCGCCGGACGGCCTGCGGGCGGCCGCTGGGAGGTCCGCGGGCGGCCTGCGGGCGGCCCGGCGCCGATGCGCCGTCGGCGGGCCCTACGGTTCAGGGCCCTCGGCGAAGGTCTCTCGACGAAGGGCCCTCGGCGAAGGTCCCTCAGAGGGCGTCCGGCCCGCGCTCGCCGGTGCGGACCCGGACGGCGGTGTCGACCGGGACGCTCCAGACCTTGCCGTCGCCGATCTTGCCGGTCCGGGCGGCCTTCACCAGGACCTCGATCAGCTCGTCGGCGTCCTCGTCCTCGACCAGCACCTCGATCCTGACCTTGGGGACCAGGTCCACGGTGTACTCGGCGCCCCGGTAGACCTCGGTGTGGCCGCGCTGGCGGCCGTAGCCGCTGGCCTCGGTGACGGTCAGGCCGTGCACCCCGAAGGCCTGTAGGGCGGCCTTCACCTCGTCCAGGCGGTACGGCTTGATCACGGCGGTGATGAGCTTCATCGGGCGTCGACCTCGGTCTTCTCGGCGGGCTCGGCGGTGGTCTTGTCGGCGGCCTTCCCAGCGGCCTTGGCGGCGGTCTTCCCGGTGGCGGGCTTCTCCGCGGACCTCGCGGCCGCCGCGGCACCGACCAGGCCCGGCAGGGCCCGCGCCAGGCCCGCGCCCACCGCGCTGAAATCGTAGGCGGACTCGGCGTGTTCGGCCTGGTCGATACCGGCCACCTCGACCTCCTCGGCGACCCGGAAGCCGACCGTCCTGTCGATCGCCTTCGCCAGCAGCCAGGAGAGGACGAAGGAGTACGCCGCGACCACGGCCACGCCCATCGCCTGCTTGCCGAGCTGCGCCGGCCCGCCGCCGTAGAACAGGCCCTTGGCGGTCTGGCCGACCCCGCCGGTGGCGAACAGGCCGATCAGCAGCGAGCCGATCGCGCCGCCCACCGCGTGCACGCCGACCACGTCGAGCGAGTCGTCGAAGCCGAGGCGGTACTTGAGGCTGACCGCGGCGGCGCAGACCGCGCCGGCGATCAGGCCGATCGCCACCGCGCCCAGCGGGCTGACCGAGCCGCAGGCCGGGGTGATCGCGACCAGGCCGGCCACCGCGCCGGAGGCGGCGCCCAGCGTGGTGAACGCGCCGTGCCTGAGCTTCTCGTAGACCAGCCAGCCGACCAGCGCCGCACCGGTGGCGACCTGGGTGTTGACCATCGCCATCGCGGCGACGCCGTTGGCGGCCAGCGCCGAGCCCGCATTGAAGCCGAACCAGCCGAACCACAGCAGCCCGGAGCCGAGCATCACCAGCGGCAGGCTGTGCGGGCGCATCGGGTCCTTCTTGAAGCCGACCCGCTTGCCCAGCACCAGGCAGAGCGCGAGGCCGGCCACGCCCGCGTTGATGTGCACGGCCGTGCCGCCGGCGAAGTCGATCACGCCGTTGCGGTCGCCCAGCCAGCCGCCGTGGCCGCCGTCGAAGAAGAACACCCAGTGCGCGACCGGGAAGTAGACGACGGTCACCCAGAGCGCGATGAACAGGCCCCAGGCGCCGAACTTGGCCCGGTCCGCGATCGCGCCGCTGATCAGCGCCGGGGTGATGATCGCGAACATCAGCTGGAAGGTGGCGAACGCGGTGACCGGGATGGTCCCGGTGAGGTCGTTCAGGCCGATGCCGCGCATCCCGAGGAAGTCCAGGTTGCCGATCAGACCGGCGAAGGAGTCGGGTCCGAAGCTGAGCGAGTACCCGTAGAGGACCCAGAGCACGCTGACGATGCCGAGCGAGAGGAAGCTCATCGCCAGCATGTTCAGGGTGCTCTTGGCCCTGACCATGCCCCCGTAGAAGAAGGCCAGGCCCGGGGTCATCACCATGACCAGGGCCGCACTGATGAGCACGAAGGCGGTGTCGCCCGCGCTGAAGCCGTCCGGCATCGGCGTCTCCTCTGCGTGGAAGCCGATCCAAACCCGGATTACCCGTCCCGTGCCACCCGGGGTGTCGGCGATGAAGAGGAGAGTGCCGAAGGCTGGTTTCGGCCAGTGCGGCTCGTTGTTTCGCGGCCGTGACGCGTGCGACGCCCGGGTTACACCTGCGTGAACGACGGCCGTGCCGCAGGGCCGAACGGGTTACCGTGCCGCCGAACGGGACAGCCGGTGGCACGACGGCCACCGACCGTGGCGGCGGCGGCCGTCACGGTCGGCGGGGTCCTCGGGCCGGGTCCGCGGCCCACGGGCTCGGGGTGCTCAGACCACCGAGACGTACTCGGGGATGTCCTGGACGACGCGCTCCTTGAGCCGGCTCACCGCGTCCACGCCCTTGAACCGGGCGGCCGCGGCCTCGGTGGTCTTGCGGACCCGGGAGTTCAGCCGCTCCGAGCGCACCTTGGTCGCGATGTCCACCGCCTGCTCGGCCATCACCGCGGCCTGCTCGGCCTCCCGCTGCAGCAGGTGGACGCTGGCCATGCCGATCAGGTTGAAGGCGTACGAGCGCACGTGGTCGCCGTCCTGGCGGAACAGGTCGACCGCGCGCTCCATCACCGGCGCGGACATCGAAGCGTACAGCTGGGCGTTGTCGGAGTGGTACGCGAGGTCGCGGAAGGAGTGCGCGTTCTCGGCGTTCAGCTCGGCCGGCGAGAAGAACTTCAGCCAGTCCGGCTCCGCCTCCCCCTCGCGGATGTCGGTGAAGGTGTCCTCGGCCAGCCGGACGGCCCGGGCGCAGCGGTTCACCTCGCCGATGGTGGCGTAGGCGCGCGCCTCCATCGCGTACAGCAGGGACTGCTGGCGCGCGCTGGCGGTGTCCCGGCTGCCGTACTGCGCCAGGTGGATCAGCTCCAGGGCGTCCTCGCCCCGGTTGAGGTGGATCATCTGGCGGCTCATGTCGGTGAGGATGAGTGCGCCGAACGGGCGGTCCCCGGCCTCCTTGGCGGCGTGCAGGGCCAGCACGTAGTACTTCTGCGCACTCGGGTGCATCCCGACGTCGTACGACATCCACCCGGCCAGGTGGGCGAGTTCGGCGGTGAGCCGGAACAGCCGCCGGGTGGTGTTCTCGTTGTACGTCTCCTGGAGCAGGTCGGTGACCTCGTGGAGCTGGCCGACGACGGCCTTGCGGCGCAGCCCGCCGCCGTTCTGCGCGTCCCACTGCCGGAACATGACCGTGGTCTGCTCCAGCAGTTCGAGCTCGGGCTCGGACAGCCGGCCGGTGAACGGGTCGCCGCCGTTGGCCGCGGCGAGGATCGGGGTGGGGGCGCCGGTCGGGCCGGGGGTGAGCCAGCGCTGCATCGGCTCGATCAGCGCTGCGCCGGCGGTCAGCGCGAGCGAGGTGCCGAGGAAGCCCCGGCGGTTGAGCATCAGGTCGCTGCGGGAGTAGTCGCTGATCAGCTGGACGGTCTGCGGCGCGCTCCACGGCAGGTCGACGCCGCCGCCCACGGTGGAGACCGGGATCGCGGCGCGCAGGCCGAGGTCCTCGATCGAGACCACCGAGCCGAAGCGCTCGGAGAAGAGCTCCGACATGATCTTGGGAATCGGCTCGCGGGGCTGTTCGCCGTCGAGCCAGCGGCGCACCCGCGAGGTGTCGGTGGACACGTGGTGGGCGCCGATCTGCCGGGCCCGGCGGTTGACCTGGCGGGCCAGCTCGCCCTTGGACCAGCCGCTGCGGGCGAACCAGGTGGTCAGCTTCTCGTTGGGTTGCTTCTCTGCCATGGGAACGTCCCCATCCCGCCCGGCCCCCTCGGGGCCCCGATCGTGACGCCCGACGGTTTCGGGCCCTTGCCAGACGTGCCGTGCCTGAGGTGTTGCCGTACCACGCTCTCGCACTGGTGTGCCATCGTTACGGACGGACCGTCAGGTTCCCAACTCCCGCGCCCTGTCGGACCGGAGTCGATTCCACGAAGACGTCCGTGTGCTGAACGTAATGCCCCGCGCGGCGCCCACGGGAGCGGCCCTGGCGAAACGCCACCTTTCGCCACCCCCACGAGTGAACCGAAGCCACGGCCCACGCGCTTCACTAGGTAGGTCCGACGGCCCGGCATATGCGGGCCGCCAAGGCCACCGGCGAAACCCGGCAGCCCCGGCAACCCACCGCAGTCACAGGCGAGTTCGCCGCCCACCCTGATCGGCGGCCGCCTCGCCCACCCCACGATCCGGCATCGGTGCCGCCAGCCACAAGGCGGCGCTCGAGGCGCACCACCACGACAGGCGCACACCGGGCGCTGCACGCCGCCACCGCACAACGCACCACGCAACGGACAATCAACACACAGTCACCATCCCGTAACCATCGGCGACGGGAACCTGTTGGGGGAGGCATGGACAACCTGTTCGGCGAACTTCGACTGGGACACCTGCGGTTGACGCCGCTGGGCGCGCGCCGCCGCACCAAGGTCACCGCGTCCCAAGCCGCCGCGGAGTACACCGGCCGCTGGGGCTGGACGGTCGCCACCGGCGCCCCGGCCGGCTCCGCCACCGCCCCGACCCGCTGTCCCTGCGGCTCCGACCGCTGCGCCGCGCCCGGCCTGCATCCCGTACCCGGCGGCGAGGACCGGTCCCGGGAGGCGCGCGCCGGGGGCTCGGTGCTGTTCCCCACCGGCCGCGCCTTCGACGTCCTGGACGTTCCCGAGCAGGCCGGACTGCAGGCGCTGGTCCGGCTGGAGCGGATGGGCACCCAGGTCGGCCCGGTGCTCGCCGCGCCCACCGGCCGGCTGCAGTTCCTGGTCGCCGCCGGCGCCGCCCGCCGGCTGCCCGACCTGCTCTACCGGATGGGCTGGGACGACGCCGCGCTCGACCTCACCTGCCACGGCGAGGGCAGCTACGTCGCCGCCCCGCCCACCGTGCTCGGCGCGCTCGGCCCGGTCCGCTGGCTGCGCCGCCCCACCCGCGACAACGCCGGCTGCCCGCCCGAGGCCCGGCTGCTGCTCGGCACCCTCGCCTACGCCTGCCACCGCGGCCGCGAGCGCACCGCCGAACCCGCCTGGCTCGCCTCGTAGGCCTCAGCGCGCCCCACGCGCCGCACGCGCCTCGGCGTGCGCCCCTCCAGCTCTGCGCGCTCCTCCGCCCCGGTACGCTCCTCCGGTCCCGGGCGGCAACGCGAAAGGGCCCGCCCCTCGCGGAGCGGACCCTTCGTGCGTACGGGGCCTCAGTCCCCGATCAGCGCGTCCACGAACGCGCCCGGCTCGAACGGCGCCAGGTCGTCCGCACCCTCGCCCAGGCCGACCAGCTTGACCGGCACGCCCAGGTCGCGCTGGACCGCGACCACGATGCCGCCCTTGGCGGTGCCGTCCAGCTTGGTCAGCACGATGCCGGTGATGTCGACCACCTCGGCGAACACCCGGGCCTGGATCAGGCCGTTCTGGCCGGTGGTGGCGTCCAGCACCAGCAGCACCTCGTCCACCGGGCCGTGCTTCTCGACGACCCGCTTGACCTTGCCCAGCTCGTCCATCAGGCCGGTCTTGGTGTGCAGTCGGCCGGCGGTGTCCACCAGCACGGTGTCGGCGCCCTCGGCGATGCCCTCCTTGACCGCGTCGAACGCGATCGAGGCCGGGTCACCGCCCTCCGGTCCGCGCACGGTGCGCGCACCGACCCGCTCGCCCCAGGTCTGCAGCTGGTCGGCGGCGGCGGCCCGGAAGGTGTCGGCGGCGCCGAGCACCACCTTGCGGCCGTCGGCGACCAGGACGCGGGCGAGCTTGCCGGTGGTGGTGGTCTTGCCGACGCCGTTGACGCCGACCACCAGGACCACGGCCGGCCCCTCCGCGTGCTTGGTGGAGCGGACGGTGCGGTCGGCGTCCTTGCCGATCAGCTCGACGAGCTCCTCGCGCAGCAGCGCGCGCAGTTCGTCGGGCGTCCGGGTGCCGAGCACCTTCACCCGGGTGCGCAGCCGCTCGACCAGCTCCTGGGTGGGGGCCACGCCGACGTCGGCGGTCAGCAGGGTCTCCTCGATCTCCTCCCAGGTGTCCTCGTCCAGGTGCTCGCGGGAGAGCAGCGAGAGCAGGCCCTTGCCGAGCGAGTTCTGCGAGCGGGAGAGCCGGGAGCGCAGCCGGACCAGCCGACCCGCGGTGGGCTCGGGGACCTCGACGGCGGGTGCCGTCTCGGCCTCGGCGGCCTCGACCTCGACCTCGGTCGGGGCCGTGGCCGGGGCTCCGGTCGAGGCTTCGGTCGGAGCCTCGGTCTCGGGGAGCTGCACCTCCTCGACGGTGCGGCGGGGCTCCTCGGTCGGCGGCGCGGCCTCCTCGCCGACCTGGGGCTCCTGCGGGGTGGTCGGCGGCGCCGTGATGACCGGCGACTGCGACTTCGGGGGCAGTTGCTGGCGTCGTCTGCCGGAAACGACGAGGCCGGCGATCGCGCCGATGGCGACCACGGCGATGACTACGGCAAGGATCACGTATTCCATAACTGCTCCAGTATCCGCGACCGGAGCCCGGATGGACCGCAGCCGCCCTACGCCGATGCGGTACGGACGGCCTCCGGCCGCTCCCGGTGTCCTCCTCCGGACCGGCGGCCGGGAGGTGCCCCGACGCGCAGCCGCTGGCTGATCACCTGTGAGATGCCGTCGCCCTTCATGGTCACGCCGTAGAGGGCGTCCGCGGACTCCATGGTCAGCTTCTGGTGGGTGATCACGATCAGCTGGGAGCTCTCCCGCAGCTCCTCCATGATCCCGACCAGCCGGCGCAGGTTGGTCTCGTCGAGCGCCGCCTCCACCTCGTCCATCACGTAGAACGGGCTGGGCCTGGCCTTGAAGATCGCCACCAGCAGTGCCACCGCGGTCAGCGAGCGCTCGCCGCCGGACAGCAGCGACAGCCGCTTGACCTTCTTGCCCGGTGGGCGGGCCTCCACCTCGACGCCGGTGGTGAGCATGTGGTCGGGGTCGGTCAGCACCAGCCGCCCCTCGCCGCCGGGGAACAGCCGGGCGAAGACGCCCTCGAACTGGGCGGCGGTGTCGTGGTACGCCGAGGCGAACAGCTGCTCGACCCGCTCGTCCACCTCCCGGACGATGTCCAGCAGGTCGCGCCGGCTGCGCTTGAGGTCGTCCAGTTGCTCCCCGAGGAACTGGTGGCGCTCCTCCAGCGCCGCGAACTCCTCCAGCGCCAGCGGGTTGACCTTGCCCAGTTGCTGGTACGCCTTCTCGGCCGCCCTGAGTCGCTTCTCCTGCTCGGCCCGGTCGTACGGGCGCGGCTCGCCCGGTTCCCCTCCTTCTTCCGGGGTCGACGGTGGGACGGGCTGGTCCGGCCCGTAGGTGGCGAGCAGTTCGCCGCCGTCGATGCCGAACTCCTCCAGCGCCCGGGCCTCCAACTGCTCGATCCGCAGCCGCTTCTCGGCCCGCAGCACCTCGTCCCGGTGGCCGGCGTCGACCAGTTTGTCCAGTTCCTCCTTGAGGCCGCGGCCGTGCTCGCGGTGCGCCCGCAGTTCGGTCTCGCGCTCGGCGCGCGCCTGCTCGACCGCCGCCCGCCCGGCGTCCGCGCGGGACAGCGACACCTCCAGGCAGGCCAGCAGCTGCCGGGCGCCCGCCGCGACGGCGTTCGCCACCCCGGCGTCGTGCTCGGCGCGTCGGCGGCGCTCGGCGGCCCGGGCGCGCGTCTCGCGCTCGGCGCGGGCGGCCCGGTCCAGCTGGTCCGCCCGGCCGGCGAGCGCGCGGACCCGCTCCTCGTGGGTGCGCACCGCGAGCCTGGCCTCCAGCTCGGCCTGCCGGGAGCCGGTGGCGGCCTCGGCCAGCCGCTGCTGCTCGGCGGTGTCCGGCTCGTCCTCCCCGGCGTCCTCCGAGTCCTCGGCCGCTGCCAGGCGTTCGGCCAACTCCTCTGCGGTGGCGAGGAGTTCGACCAGGCCCTGGTCGGCCCGCGCGGCGGCGGCGGACAGCCGCTCGGCCTCGCCGGCGGCGGCCCTGGCCTGCCCGCCGAGGCGGCCGAGCGCACCCGCCACCTGGGCGTGCTCCTTCTCCTTCCGCCGCCGCTGCTCGGCGAGTTGCTCCACGGCGGCGGCCGACTCCCTTCGCTGCTCGGCGAGTTCGGCCAGGTGTACGGCCGACTCGGCGCAACGGAGGGTGAGTTCGGCGATCTCCCGGGCGGCCTCCTCGACCGCCGCCCGGATCTCCAGCAGGCTCGGCACACCGTCGGATCCGCCCTGCGCGAAGTCGGCGCCGAGCCGGTCCCCGGCGGCGGTGACGGCGGTCAGCCCGGGGTGGTCGGCGACCAGCCGCAGCGCCTCGTCGAGGGTGTCGACGACCGCCACCCGGGCCAGCAGGCCCCGCGCGGCGCCGACCAACCCGGCCGGCCCGTCGACGAGTTCGGCGGCCCAGCGGGCTCCGTCCGGCAACTCCCCGACGCCGGCGAGCGGTTCACCGGCACCCTCGATCAGCAGCGCGGCCCGGCCGGCGTCCTCGATCGGCAGCGCGGCCCGGCCGACACCCTCGATCAGCAGCGCAGCCCGGCCGGCGTCCTCGGCGCGCAGCAGCCGCAGCGCCTCGGCGGCGGTGCCGGGCGAGTCGACGGCGACCGCGTCGGCGGCCGCGCCGAGCGCCGCCGCCACCGGCACCTCGTACCCGGGGGCGATCCGCAGCAGCGCGGCCGCGGGGCCGCGCAGTCCGCTCAGCCGCTCCCCCGCGTCGAGCAGGGCGCCGGTGCCGTCCTTGCGGCGCAGTCCGAGGGAGAGCGCCTCGTGCCGCGCGGTGAGTCCGGCCCGTTCGCGCTCGGCGGCGCCGGCCGCCTCCCGGGCGGCGGCGAGGTCGCGTTCGACGGCGGCGAGCCGCTCCCGGGCCTCCTGGTGGGCGGCCTCGGCCTGCTCGTCGTCCCCGGCGGGGCCGCCGACCTGCCGTTGGAGCTCCTCGTACTCGGCCTGGGCGGCCTCGGCCCGCAGCAGCGCCTCGCCGCCGGCCTCGGTCAGCCGGCCGATCTCCGCTTCGGCGCAGGCCGCCTTGGAGCGGGCGGCGGCGGCCTGCCCCTGCAACCGGGCCAGGCCCTCCCGGCGGTCCGCGATGGCCCGGGCGGCGTCCCGCAGGCGACGCTCCTCGGTGGCCAGCCCGCGCTCCAGTTCACTCCTGCGTTCGACCGCCTCGGCCAGCGCGTACTGCGCCTCCTCCAGCGCCTCGGCCAGCGCGGCCTCGTCCTCGCGGACCCGCGCGGCCTCCCGTTCCAGTTCCTCGGGATCGCGGCCGCGCCGCTCCTCGGCCTGCCCGCCCGCGGCGGCGTGCCGGGCGCGGGCCTCGGCCAGTCCGATGGTGCCGCGGGTGCGCTCGGCTAGGGCGGAGAGCCGGTACCAGGTCTGCCGGGCGGCCTCCAGGCTCGGGCCGAGCTGCTGGACCTGCGCCTCCAGCACGGCCTCGCGCTGGACGACACCGGCCAGTTCCTGCTCGACGGTGGTGCGGCGCAGCCGCAGTGCCAGCTCGTCGGCGATCTCGGCCTCGACGGCCTGCCGGAGGGCCAGCAGGTCGTCGGCGAGCAGCCGCAGCCGGGCGTCGCGCAGGTCGGCCTGGATGCCGGCGGCGCGGCGGGCGATCCTGGCCTGCCGGCCGAGCGGTCCGAGCTGGCGGCGCAGTTCTGCCACCAGGTCCTGGACGCGGTTGAGGTTGACCTGCATCGCGTCCAGTTTCCGCAGCGCCTTCTCCTTGCGCTTGCGGTGCTTGAGGACGCCGGCCGCCTCCTCGATGAAGGCGCGGCGGCCCATCGGGTCGGCGTGCAGGACGGAGTCCAGCTGGCCCTGGCCGACGATGACGTGCATCTCGCGGCCGATGCCGGAGTCGGAGAGGAGCTCCTGGATGTCCAGCAGGCGGCAGGTCTCGCCGTTGAGCGCGTACTCGCTGCCGCCGTTGCGGAACATGGTCCGGGTGATGGTCACCTCGGAGTAGTCGATCGGCAGGGCGCCGTCGGCGTTGTCGATGGTGAGGCTGACCTCGGCCCGGCCGAGCGGGGCGCGCCCGCTGGTCCCGGCGAAGATGACGTCCTCCATCTTGCCGCCGCGCAGCGACTTGGCGCCCTGCTCCCCCATCACCCAGGACAGCGCGTCGACGACGTTCGACTTGCCGGAGCCGTTCGGGCCGACCACGCAGGTGATGCCGGGCTCGAAGCGCAGGGTGGTGCTGGAGGCGAAGGACTTGAACCCGCGCAGCGTCAGACTCTTCAGGTGCACGCGGCCGGTCTCCTCGTCGCTCGCCAGGGCCCGGGGCCTGTCGTCAACGGCGACTGTATCCCCGGCGGGCCGTGCGTCCCGGGCCCGGACACGACGAAGGGACGCCACAACCGGGCGTCCCTTGCAAGCTGCGTCCCTTTCGGAGCGGCTCAGTGCACAGCGGCGTCGATCTGCGAGGACCGGGCGGGACTCAGGTGAGAGCCGGCTCCCGCTGATCCAGATCGATGCTGTTGAGCAGCGAGTGCCCGTCAGCGACAGCGGCGAGCGCGTCGTTCTCGGCCTGCATCCGAAGGAGCTCGGATTCAAGGTCCTGGACGCGCTGCTGAAGCCGTCGCATCTCGGAGAGCATTCGCGGGTCGGGGCCGCCGACGTACCCGAGAAGCGCCTTTGCCATGATGAATGGTCCTCCACGCTGAGTGACCGAACCGGAACGGTACAGGTCTAGGGGGAAGGGGGACGCACGCGCGGCGCGTCA
This sequence comes from Kitasatospora sp. NPDC058478, assembly GCF_042720345.1. Taxonomy (NCBI): domain Bacteria; kingdom Bacillati; phylum Actinomycetota; class Actinomycetes; order Kitasatosporales; family Streptomycetaceae; genus Kitasatospora; species Kitasatospora sp. NPDC058478. The sequence goes on from NZ_JBHXML010000025.1 coordinate 71,327, forward strand.
CCGGTAGTGCTGGCTGGGCACTTACGGCACAACCATCGTGAGCTGGGCTCACGAGGGCAGACGCCTGCCGGGAAAACGCGGTCGTGTGCGCGGGTTTCCAGCGTCTCACCAAAGACGGAAAGGGTCAACACGATCACCGCACGCTACCGCGACCCTGTCACCTGCCTGGCGGTGTCGTCACGCCTGGGGGCCTCGGGCCGGGTCCACCAGCTGCTCGTGGATCATCGTTCGATGCGGAGTCAACCACGAGTCTGCCCGAATGGCAACCGCATGACACCGGCAGTTGCCGATCAGTTCCGGCCCGCGCGGGTGTGGCCGGGCTCAGCGGATCTCGAAGCCCTCGTAGCCGGGGCCCACGGCCGTCCAGATCTCGGTGACGCCGCTGACCTCGCCCGGGGTTCCCGGGCCGCGCAGCAGGTCCAGCAGCAGTTCGCAGTCGGCGGCCAGTCCCTCGGCGACCACCTGCACCCGGCCGTCCCCGAGGTTGCTCGCGTAGCCGGTCAGGCCGGTCTCCAGCGCCCGTGCCCTGGTCCACCAGCGGAACCCGACCTGCTGGACCTTCCCCCGGACCCAGGCGGTCACCCGGACCGGTTCCTCACTGTGGGCGTCGCGACCGTGCATGCCCCGAGCCTAAGGCGTGTCCGGCGGTCACAGCTCCACGGGGCCGTCGACCACGCGGAGCGGCCCCGCCGGAGGAAGTCCGGCGGGGCCGCAGGGGTGTCGCGGTGGGGCTCAGCGGGTCACCAGTCGCCGCCGCCGAAGTCGCCGCCGCCACCGAAGTCCCCGCCACCGAAGCCGCCGCCGTCGCCGAAGCCACCGCTGAAGTCGGAGGAGTTGAAGTCGGCGCCGGTGAAGTCGCCGCCCTCGTGCTGGTCCTGGTAGCCCTGGTCCATCATCGGCGCCGCGGCGTAGGCCGGGCTGCTGATCATCGAGCCGAGCATGGTGCCGACCAGCAGGCCCGGCAGCAGGCCGCCGCCGAATCCGCCGAAGTAGCCGCCCGCCCAGGGGGCGTAGGCCGGGCCGGCGTTCCAGTACGGCTGCGGGCCGTGCTCGGTCTCGACGGTGCGGATGGCCGGGTCGAGGCCGGCGGCCAGCCGGTCCGCGTCGGACCGGCAGACCGGGACGGTGCGGGCGGCGCCGTCGGCCGGGGCCCAGTCGACGTCCTTGACCGAGGGGCCGTGGCGCGGGTCGAAGAAGCACGGGGGCCTGCGCTCGGGCACCGGACGCTTCTCCCGCCGGGCGGCCAGGGTGGCCAGCGCGAACCGGCCGTCCTCCAGCGCCTCGGTGACCGGCTTGACGTCGTCCGGCCGCTTGGCCTCGTCCATCAGCCGCTTGGCCTTCTCGTACGAGTCCAGGGCGTGGGTGTAGTCGGTGCGCTGGGTGTCGTCGGCGTCGGTCGCGGCCGGGTTGAAGTCGAGCCGGTCCAGTTCCTCGCCGAAGGCGGTGATGTCCTCGTCGACCACCCGGCGCAGCTGCTCCAGCTCGGTCCGGGCCTGCTCCTCCTTGCGCGCCTTGGCGCGGCGGAAGAGGAGGAAGACGCCGGCACCGGCCAGCGCGAGCAGCACGATCGGGATGACCACCCAGGCGATCGAGGTGCTGTGGTTCACCCCGGTGCCCTTGGCCTGCGGGGCGGCGCTGTCGACGAACTCGTTCAGGGTGGCGTCGATGTCGCCGTTGTGGGAGCGGAAGGCGGCGCCGGCGATCCGCTCGGCGCTGCCCTGCGACATCGCGCCGCGGTCGGCCTTGGCCGCGAACTGGTCACCGCGCCAGATCGCGTAGGCACCGTCGATGCCGACCTTGGTGCGCAGGTCGTTGAAGACGGTCCGCTCGCCGTAGGGGGCGCTGGCCGGGACGACCGCGACGAAGATCGGCTTGTCGGCCTTCTTGATCTTCTCGGTCAGGGCGTCGGCCTGGCTCTGGCTGAATCGGCTGGTCATCGCCGGGTCGACGTAGACCCGACCCTGCTTCAGGGTGGAGGCCGCGTCGTCCAGCCCGCCCGCGGCCGAGGCCGTCGGTGCGAGCAGGAGCAGCAGCCCCAGCAGCGCCGCCACCAGGGCAAGCGGCCCGGCGCCCCGGGAACGTCGTGCAAGGGTTCTCATGCCCTCGACGCTACCCCGACGGGCGTCAAGGCACGGCATACCCTTCGCATACTGGTAGTGACAAGATTCCCCGCCGACCGCCGGGGCCGCGCCCCTCCTCGGGGATGATGTTTCCCCCACTCGCCCCTGATCCGGGCGGTGCGCGGGAACCGCGGCCGGCGCCCGGACGTACGTCCCGGCGGGCCCAGGGTGTTCCGGGCGGTGCGCCGACCGTACCGCGCGGACGGGCATAGTGGTCCCGGACCACTGGTCCCATTACCTGTTCTTGACCCATCTCCCGATCGGAGCACCCGGTGATCATCGGCCTCGTCACCGCCGTGGCGGCATCCGCCTGCTACGGCACCGGCTCAGTCCTCCAGGCCGTCGGATCCCGCCGCTCCGCGCGCGAGGAGGCCGCCAAGGGCGCCGCCGGCGCCACCACCGAGCACGGCGGGCCGAGCCTGTCCTCCACCGCGAAGGCTGCCGTCACCTGGGAGTTCATCGTCGGCACGGTGCTCGACCTGATCGGCTTCGGGCTGGGCGCGCTGGCCGCGCGGCTGCTGCCGCTGTTCCTCTCGCAGACCATCATCAGCGCCAACCTGGTGATCACCGCGGTGCTGAGCATCAAGCTGCTCGGCATCCGGCTCAAGCAGCTGGAGTGGGCCTCGATCGGCGTGCTCTGCTCGGCGCTGGTGCTGCTGGCCGTCTCGGCCGGCCCGGAGGGCGGCCACCACGCGTCGATGGCCTTCCACTGGGGCCTGCTGCTGGTCACCACCGTGCTGCTGGTCGGCGGTGGCCTGCTGGTGCGGCGGATGGGCTCCAAGGGCGCGATCGTCGCCGGTCTGCTCTCCGGCCTGGGCTTCGGCGCGCTGGGCGTCGGCGTGCGCATCCTGAACGGCATCGACCCGTTCGACCTCGCCAAGCTGCTCTCCGACCCGGCGCTGTACGCGATCCTGGTCGGCGGCATCGGCGGCATGTACGTGCACACCGTGGCACTGCAGATCGGCTCGGTGAACGGCGCGACGGCAGCGCTGGTGGTCGGCGAGACGGTGCTGCCCGGCGCGATCGGCGTGCTCTGGCTCGGCGACTCCTCCAAGTCCGGCCTGGGCTGGCTCGGCGTGGTCGGCTTCCTGCTCGCGGTGGTGTCCGCGGTCGGGGTCGCCTACTTCGGCCAGGACACCCACGGCTCCCCTGGCGAGGCGGCCGCCGACCAGCCGGAACTCGCCAAGCACTGAGCTCCCCGGCCCCCGCCCCCTGCCCCTGCTGTCAGCCCCCGCTGCGGACCCGCGGCACCCGCTGGCAGCGGGGGCAGAAGTAGCTGGAGCGGTTCATCCAGGCGGCCCGCCGGATCGGGGTGCCGCAGCGGCGGCAGGGCTCGTGCTCGCGGCCGTACGCGTCGAGGTCGCGGGAGAAGTAGCCGCTCTCGCCGTTCACGTTGACGTACAGGCTGTCGAAGCTGGTGCCGCCGACGGCGAGCGCCGCCGTCATCACCTCGCGGGCGTTCGCAAGCAGTTCGGCGGCCTGCGGGCGGGTGAGCGTCGCGGTCGGGCGGTCGTAGTGCAGCCGGGAGCGCCAGAGCGCCTCGTCGGCGTAGATGTTGCCGACCCCGCTGATCAGCGTCTGGTCGAGCAGCGCCCGCTTCACGGTGGTGCGCTTGGCCCGCAGCGCGGCCGCGAAGGCGGCGTCGTCGAAGCGCGGGTCGAGCGGGTCGCGGGCGATGTGCGCGATGGAGAGCGGCGTGCCCTCCGGGTCGCCGTCCTCGGCCTCCTCGACCGCGAGGGCGCCGAAGGTCCGCTGGTCGACGAAGCGCAGTTCGCGCCCGCCGTCGGCGAACCGCAGCCGCACCCGCAGGTGCGTCTCGTCGGGTACGGACGGGTCCTGGACGAGGAGTTGGCCGCTCATGCCGAGGTGGCCGATCAGCGAGAAGCCCGCGCCGGACCCCGCCAGCGGCACCCACAGGTACTTGCCGCGCCGCTGCGCGGTGCCGAGGGTGGTGCCGGTCAGCCGGGCGGTGAAGTCGGCGGCGCCGGCGGGCTGGCGGCGCACCGCGCGCGGGTGCAGCACCTGGACGTCGGCGACGGTCCGCCCGGCGACCCAGTTCGCCAGACCGCGGCGGACGACCTCGACCTCGGGAAGTTCGGGCACGGGAACAGGCCTCCTGCGGAAGGGATCAGCAGGAGGAAGGCTACTGCTCCCTCACGCCCCGGCGGGCAGCCGGTCGGCGTACTTCTCCTTGATCGCCCGCCAGGCGCTCTCGGCGGCCTTCTGCTCGGCCTCCTTCTTCGAACGGCCGACGCCGCTGCCGAAGTCCTCGCCGGCCACCCGGGCCGCCGCGGTGAAGGTCTTCTCGTGGTCCGGACCGGACTCCATGACCACGTACTCGGGCACCCCGATGCCCACCGAGGCGGTGAGCTCCTGGAGGCTGGTCTTCCAGTCCAGGCCTGCGCCCAGCTGGGAGGACTCCTCGATCAGCGGGTCGAACAGCCGGTGGACGAACTCGGTGGCCGCGTCCAGACCCTGGTCCAGGTAGACGGCTCCGATCACGGCCTCGACCGTGTCGGCGAGGATCGACGACTTGTCGCGGCCGCCGGTGCCCTCCTCGCCCTTGCCGAGCCGGATGAACGTGCCGAGTTCCAGGCCCCGGCCGACGTCCGCGAGCGCGCGGGAGTTCACCACCGCGGCGCGCAGCTTGGCGAGCGTGCCCTCCGGCACGTCCGGGTGGACGCGGTAGAGGGTGTCGGTCACCACGAGGCCCAGCACCGAGTCGCCGAGGAACTCCAGGCGCTCGTTGGTGGGCAGGCCCCCGTTCTCGTACGCGTACGAGCGGTGGGTCAGGGCACGCACCAGAAGGGCGCGCTCGAGTGTGTACCCGAGGCGCCCTTCCAGGACGTCGTATTCGGTCGAAGCCGGCCCACCGGCCCTGCCACCGCCCAAAGAGGAACCCTTCGGGGCGGAGGACGCCTTGCGGGTGGAGTTACCGTCCGACATCGATCCGTGCACCCCGCCGATCAGACCGAGAGGACCTGGCGACGGTTGTACGTGCCGCAGCTCGGGCACGCGATGTGACCCAGCTTCGGCTCGTGGCAGCGGTCGCACGCCACGAGGGCCGGAACAACGGCCTTCCAGTTGGACCGACGGTGGCGCGTGTTGCTGCGCGACATCTTCCGCTTCGGAACAGCCACGGCTACTTCTCCTGGTTCTCGGCGAGACCCTCACGGGTGTCGCTGTTCTTGATCCCGTCACCCTCGTCGCCGGGGGCGGCGGAGAGTCCCTGCAGAGCCGCCCACCGGGGGTCGGCGGCGTCGTGGTGGTGCGTCGGGTCGTCGCTCAGGCGCGCTCCGCATTCGGAGCACAGGCCCAGGCAGTCTTCCTGGCACACCGGCTGCAGCGGCAGTGCGAGCACCACCGCGTCACGCAGCACCGGCTGGAGGTCGAAGAAGTCGCCCTCCAGACGGTAAGTATCTTCTTCCGAGTCCTCGTCGAGGTCCTCGGCCCCGGCGGTCCGGGCGCGGTGACGCTCGTCGGACTCCGGGTAGTAGTACAGCTCCTGGAAGTCGACGTCGAGGTCGTCCTCGACGGGCTCCAGGCACCGGGCGCACTCGCCCTCGACCTGGGCCTCGGCGGTGCCGGTGACCAGCACGCCCTCGACCACGGACTCCAGGCGGAGCTCCAGCCGGAGCTCGCTCTTCTCGGGGACGCCGATCACGTCGATGATCCCCAGGCCCGCGGGGGCCTCCAGAGTGCGGGACACCTTGCGCAGCGAGCCCGGGCGACGTCCCAGCTCGTGCGTGTCGAACACGAGGGGGTCGCGGTGGTCGAGGCGGTTCAAGGTGTCCTGACTTCCATGGGGAATCTTCGATCGCGGTGCCTCCGCACCAGCGGTGCGCGGGCAAGCCGACAGTCCGACACGAAAAGGCCGGAGTGGTCAGCCTACCGGAGTCTCCCGTCAGGCCCAACTTCGCTCCCGTCAGGAGCTTGCGCCGGGCCCGCGCGGGGCCGGCTCAGCGGCCGCCCAGCTCCCGGAGCCGGGTCATGTCGATCATGCTGGTGTCGAAGAAGCTGGTCTCGTCCAGGCCCGGCTGCTGCTGCTGTTGCTGTTGCGGCACGGCAGGCGGGGCGGCGGGCTGCTGCGGGTAGGTGTAGGCGTCGTACTGCTGCGCGCCGTAACCCGGCTGCTGCTGGTGCGGATAGCCGTAGTCCCCGTGCTGCTGCTGGGCCGCGTAGTCCGGCTGCTGCTGCGGGTAGCCGTCCGCGGCGCCCTGCTGCTGGTGCCCCCACTGGGCACCGTACGGGTCGCCCTGGCCGGCCGGGTCGTAGCCGCCGGCGTACACCTCGGCGTACTGCCCCTGCTGTTGGGCGGCCGCGTACTGGTCGACGCCGGGGGCCTGCCAGCCCGCCGCGGCCGGGGTCTGCTCCGGCCAGGTCTGCTGCTGCGGGACGTCCTCGCGGTACCAGGCGATGTCGTCGCCGTTGGCGTCGCCGTCGGTGGCGAAGCCGGCGGCCACCGCCTCGGCCCGCTCCTTGGCCTGCTGCGCCTCGTCGGCGGCGGCCAGGTAGGCGCCCAGCTCGTCGATCGGCCGCTTGCCGAGCAGCTTGTCGCGGCCCTTGCCGACGGCCTCCAGGGTGGCGCTGAGGACGTTCTCCAGCGTGGCGAGCTTCACATCGACGTACTCGTCGACCTCGGGGCTGGGGGTGATCCGCTGCGGCTGGAACTCCTCGCCGTCCGTCTCGCCGTCGAAGTCGGTCTCGAAGACGCTGGAGTCACCGCGCAGCTTGGTCCGGCCGCGGCCGACGGCGCCGAGCGTCTTGGTCAGCACGACCTCGAAGTTGGCGAGCTTGCTGTCCACGTAGTCGTCGGCCTCGGCGCGCTTGGCCTCGACCTCGCCACGGGCCTCGGCGAGGATCCGGTCGGCCTCGGCCTGGGCCCGGCGGACCACCTCGGTGTCCGAGATCAGCGAGCCGCGCTCGGCGTGTGCACCCTGGATGATCCGGTCGGCCTCGGCCTGGGCCCCGGCCACCACCTGCTCGTGGTCGGCCATCATCGACTGGGCCTGGGCGAGTTCGGCGGGCAGCTCCGCCTTGAGGGCGTTGAGCAGGCCGACCAGCTCGGCCCGGTTCACCACGCAGGAGGCCGACATCGGCATCGAGCGGGCGTTCTCGACCGCCGCGACGATCTCGTCGACCTTGTTCTGCACGTCCACGGGGCTTCGTCTTTCCGTGTGCCGCCGACGGTCCGGCGGAGGCAGGCCCGACGCGGTGAACCTCACCGCAGGGGCAGGAATACAGACTGTACGGCCACCGCGCGGCGAGGTCACAACGCCCGAGCCGAACCGGTCGACCGGGCAGCGGACAAGTCATGACGAACCGGCAGAAACGGACGGCCGCCCCGCGGCCACCGCCGCTCCCGCCTACTGCTGGGCCTTGCGCTCCGCGATCCGCTCGACCAGCCGCCGGTGCACCGTCTCCGGCAGCAGGTGGGAGACGTCCCCGCCGTACGAGGCGACCTCCTTGACCAGCGTCGAGGAGAGGAAGCTGTACGTCGGGGAGGTCGGCACGAACAGCGTCTCCACCCCGGACAGGCCGTGGTTCATCTGGGCCATCTGCAACTCGTAGTCGAAGTCGCTGACCGCGCGCAGGCCCTTGATGATCGCGGGGATCCCGCGCTCCCGGCAGAAGTCCACCAGTAGGCCGTGGTACGACTCGACCACCACGTTCCCGAAGTCCGCGGTGACCTCCTCGATCAGGCCGATCCGCTCCTCGACGCTGAACATGCCCTGCTTGTTGCGGTTGATCAGGACCGTGATGTGCACGACGTCGTACAGCTTCGAGGCCCGCCCGATGATGTCGAGATGACCGTTGGTGATCGGGTCGAACGAACCGGGACAGACGGCGCGGCGCATGGCGTGGGTGCTCCCTCGGGGGGTGACGGCTGCTGCGGGCCTCGGCCCGCTACTCGTGCTGGCTGGTCTCGGCGGCGGCGCGACCGTACCAGAGCGTGCCCTCGCCGTAGCGGCGCGAGCGCAGCACCTCGAAGCCCTCGGGCCAGCCGAACTCGCCGCCACGGGTGCTGCGCTCCACGGTGACGAGTGCGTCCTCCGCGAGCCAGCCCCCGGCCAGGAGTGTGATCAGCATCTCGCGCAGCTCGTCGTCCGTCACGGCGTACGGCGGGTCGAGGAAGACCAGGTCGTACGGGGTCTGCGGGGGCGGGCCCGCGAGCACCTGCTCGGCCCTGGTGGCCTTCACCTCCACGCCGGGCAGGCCGATCGTGCGGACGTTCTCCCGGATCACCCGGGCCGCCTGGCCGTCCGCCTCGACCAGCAGGACGTGCTCGGCGCCGCGCGACAGCGCCTCCAGGCCGACCGCGCCCGATCCGCCGAACAGGTCGAGCATCCGGGCCCCGTGCAGGGTGCCGCGCAGCGCCTCCAGGGTGGAGAACATCGCCTCACGGGCCTTGTCGGAGGTCGGGCGGGTGCCCCGGCCTGGCGGTACGGCCAGCCGGCGGCCGCCGGCCAGCCCGGCGATCACGCGGGTCATGGTGGGGAAAGGTCCTTTCGTCGCTGCCCGACCACGCTATACGGGTCGAGGCCCCACCGACGGATCGGTGGGGCCTCGGGGTCACGGCTCAGCTCGCCCCGGAGCCCGTCCCAGCCGGCCTCGGGGCGCCTCTCAGCTCGCCTCGGAGCCCGCCGGCGGGACCGGGGCGGCCGCGCCGAGCAGCGCCGGCGAGGCGTAGCGGGACCAGGACAGGCAGCCGTCGGGCGGGCAGAACTCGGGGCGGCGCGGGTCGTGCCCGAGCTCGCGCAGCTTGGTGCGGACGGAGTCGGGGGTGCGGCCGAAGCGGGCGGCGATCCGGGCGACGGTCTCGCCGTCGTGGAAGCGCCGGACCAGCTCCTCCTCGTGCTGCGGGACCCAGGGGGCGCCGTGGCCGGGGTACAGCTCACGCAGCACGTCGCGGTCGGGGATGGGCTCGGAGACGTCGGCGACGATCGCCAGCGCCCGCAGCGCGCGGTTGAGCGCGATCCGCAGCGAGGCGACGTCCTCGACCGGCAGGCGGAGCTTGCCCGAGGCGAGCGGCTGGGCGGCCGCCCCCTCGCGCCAGCCGGTCAGGGTGAGGGTGACCTCGCGGTCGTCGTCGCTGGCGAGTTCGATCCGGAAGACCTTGTCGCCCAGCGGGAGCTCGTTGAGATGACGGAATGCCATGGCAGGACCCCCAAATGTCGTGCCAGGTACGCACCTTGGGGGTGCGCCCTGAACACCTTCATTCTCTCGCGGGGGTCTGACAATTCCGGGGCCGGCGGCGGCCGCTCAGCCCTTCTCCATGTAGGCCGCGCGGTCCTCGTCGAGCAGGCTCTCCAGCGCGGTGCGCAGCTCCGGGTGGGCGGCCAGCTCGCGGTCCTCGGCGACCAGCCGGGTGGCCTCCGTCCGGGCGGTGAGGATGACCTCCTCGTCCTCCAGCACCGAGAGCACCTTGAGCGAGGACTTCACCCCGGACTGCGCCTGGCCCAGCACGTCGCCCTCGCGGCGCTGTTCGAGGTCGATCCGGGACAGCTCGAAGCCGTCCAGGGTGCCGGCCACCGCGTCCAGCCGGGCCCGGGCGGCGCTGCCCGCGGGCATGTCGCTGACCAGCAGGCACAGGCCCGCGGCGCTGCCGCGGCCGACCCGGCCGCGCAACTGGTGGAGCTGGGAGACGCCGAAGCGGTCGGCGTCCATGATGACCATCGCGGTCGAGTTGGGGACGTTGACGCCGACCTCGATGACGGTGGTGGCGACCAGCACGTCCACCTCGCCGGCCGTGAACCGGCGCATCACCTCGTCCTTGGCCTCCGGAGCCAGCCGGCCGTGCAGGATCTCCACCCGCAGGCCCTGCAACGGCCCCTCGACCAGCTTCCCGGCGGTCTCCACCACCGAGAGCGGGGGCCGCCGTTCGTCGCTCCCGGCACCGGCGTCGGCGACGTCCTCCAGGTCCTCCTCGGCCGCCTTCCGCTTCTTCTTCGGCTCGGCGGCGGGCTCCTCGTCCCCGATCCGGGGGCAGACCACGTACGCCTGGTGGCCCTTGGCGACCTCCTCGCGCACGCGCTCCCAGGCCCGGGTGAGGAAGTTGGGCTTCTCCAGCGCGGGGACGACGTGGGTGGAGATCGGCGAGCGGCCGGCCGGCAGCTGGTCGAGGACGGAGGTCTCCAAGTCCCCGAAGACGGTCATCGCGACGGTGCGCGGGATCGGGGTGGCGGTCATCACCAGCAGGTGCGGCGGCTGTTCGCCCTTGGCGCGCAGGGCGTCCCGCTGTTCGACGCCGAAGCGGTGCTGCTCGTCGACCACGACCAGGCCGAGGTCCTGGAACTGGACCTTGTCCTCGATCAGCGCGTGGGTGCCGATGGCGATGCCCGCGTCGCCGCAGGCCATGTCGAGCAGCGCCTGGCGGCGGGCCGGGACGCCCATGGAGCCGGTCAGCAGCACCACCCGGGTGCCGAGGTCGGAGCCGCCGAGCATGCCGCCCTCCGCCAGGTCTCCCATCATCTCGACGATCGAGCGGTGGTGCTGCTGGGCCAGCACCTCGGTGGGCGCGAGCAGCACCGCCTGGCCGTCCGCGTCGACCACGGCGAGCATGGCGCGCAGCGCGACCAGGGTCTTGCCGGAGCCGACCTCGCCCTGGAGCAGCCGGTGCATCGGGTGCTCGCTCGCGAGGTCGGCGGCGATCTCGGCGGACACCTTCTGCTGGCCCTCGGTGAGGGTGAACGGCAGCCGGGCGTCGAAGGCGTCCAGCAGGCCGCCCGCGCGGGCCCGGCGCGGGACGGCGGGCAGCGCGGACTCGGCGGCCCGGCGCTGGGCCAGGGCGACCTGGAGGACGAAGGCCTCGTCCCAGCGCAGCCGGCTCTGGGCGAGCTCGCGGTCGGCCTGGCCGCGTGGGCGGTGGATCAGCTCCAGCGCCTCGGGCAGCGGGATCAGCCCGTGCCGCTCGCGCAGTTCGGCGGGCAGTGGCTCGCCGACGTCGCCCAGGTGCTTGGTGAGGGCCGTCTCGATGCAGATCGACAGCTTCCAGCTGGGCATCTGCGCGCTGGCGCCGTAGACCGGGATGAGCCGGCCGGCGAACTGCCGGGCGGCGTCCGACCCGGCCTCCTCGTCGAGCAGCTGGTAGTCCGGCGAGACCAGCTGGCGGCTGCGGTTGAAGACGCCGACCTTGCCCGCGAACAGGCCCTGGGCGCCGGACTTGAGCTCCTTCTGCCGCCAGCCCTGGTTGAAGAAGACCAGCGAGAGCCGGCTGCGGCCGTCGGTGACGACGACCTCCAGCCGGTCGCCCTTGCGGCCGCGGAACGGGATCAGGGTGACCTTCTCGATCCGGGCCAGCACGGTGACGTGCTCGTCGATCTCCAGCTCGTCCAGGCTGGTGAGCTGGCCGCGTTCGACGTAGCGGCGCGGATAGTGGTGCAGCAGGTCCCCGACCGTGCGCAGCTTGAGGCTGTCGGCGAGCACCTTCGCGGTGCGGTCGCCGACGAGTTTGGTCAGTGGTTCATCGAGAGCGCCCATCAGGCCCCTGTCTACACCACGGGGCCGACATTCCGGGCCCCGCGGCGTGCCCTACTCCACCCCGATGAGCAGCGGCGCGGACTCCTGGCCGCCGTGGAAGACCACCGCGTCGACCTCGGGCCGCCGGTGCCGGGCGTGCGCCACCAGGCGGTCGGCGAGCGCCTCGTCGGCGCCCTCGCCGAGGACCAGGGTGACAAGTTCGCCGCCCGCGCCGAGCATCCGGTCCAGCACGCTCGCCCCGACCTCGGCCAGCCCGGTGCCGATCACCGCGACGTCGCCGTCGATCAGGCCGAGCACGTCCCCGGCCTGGCAGACCCCGGCCATCGTCCAGGACTCCCCCTCGGCCACGGCGAGTTCGGCGTACCGGGTGGCGCCGGCCGCGGAGGTCATGGCGACCACGTCCTCGTCGAAGCGGCGGCCGCCCTCGTGCACCGCGAGCGCCGCCAGGCCCTGCACCGGCGAGCGGGTCGGCAGCACGGCGATCCGCACGCCCTCCTCGCGCAGCTGGTCGGCGGCGGCCCCGGCGGCGGCGCGCAGTTCGGGGTCGTTGAGCAGCAGGACGACCTCGCGGGCGGCCGAGCGGCGCACGGCGGCGGCGAGTTCGGCACTGGCCGGCGGACGGTCCGGGTCGGCGTGCAGGGCGACGGCGCCGGCCTGCACGCACAACTCGGCCAGCCCCCCGCCGGACACCACGCAGAGCACCGCGCGGGCCCGTTCCCGGCGTTCGCCGCGCTCGGCGGCGCTGCCGGCCCGGGCGGCGGCCTCGGCGAAGTGCGTGATCCGGATCTGGTGCGGCCGCCCGGCCTCGACCCCCGCCTCGACGGCAGCGCCCGCGTCGTCCACGTGGACGTGCACGTTCCACAGGCCGTCGCCGCCGCCGACCACCAGGGAGTCACCGAGCGCGCCGAGCCGCTCGCGCAGCGCGGGCAGGGCCTCGTCGGGAGCGTCGAGCAGGTAGATCACCTCGAACGCGGGGTGGCCGGGGCCCGGCGGCCTCAGGTGCACCGCGCAGCTCTCGACCGCCCGGACGTCCCCGCGCAGCGCGACCGGGCCCATCGGCTGCTGCCCGGCGACGGCGTCGGCGAGCGCGCCGAGCACGGCGACCAGGCCGCGCCCGCCGGCGTCCACGACCCCGTTCTCGGCCAGCACGGCGAGTTGTTCGGGGGTGTGCCGCAGCGCGTCCCGGGCGGCCCGGTAGGCGGTGTCGGCGACCTGCGCGAGTCCGCCCCCGGCCCGGACGGCCTCCCGGGCGGCAACCCGGGCGACGGTCAGCAGGGTGCCCTCGACGGGCTCCGCGACGGCCTGGTAGGCGGAGTCGGCGGCCCGTTGCAGGGCGGCCCGCAGCTGGTCGGCGCCGCCGCCCTCGGCGAGCGTCTCGGCGGTGCCGCGCAGCCACTGGGCGAGGATCACCCCGGAGTTGCCGCGGGCGCCGACCAGCGCGCCGCGGGCCATCGCCCGCGCGGTGTCGGCCAGGCCGGGGGCCGGGTCGGCGGCGGGGTCGGCGAAGCGGCTCTCCACCTCGGCGGCGGCGGACTCGACGGTCAGGTAGAGGTTGGTGCCGGTGTCGCCGTCCGGGACGGGATAGACGTTGAGCGCGTCGATCTCCTCGCGGGCCTGGCCGAGCGCACGCAGGGCGAGCTGGCACCAGGTGCGCACCGCCGGGGCGTCGAGCGTGTGCAGCACCAGGTCTCCTCCGGGTGGGACGCCGCGACGGCCTGCGGGGCAGCAGCACGGCCAAGGCCGCGGCGAGGGGTGATACCGGCAGGTTATCGGGGGCCGGGGAGGGTCGCCCGGACCGGCGACCGGAGCGATCACCCTGCCGGACATGGTAGTTTCGTTGAACCGGAACAGGCGTTGTATGCTCTTCCGGTTGCCTGGAACAATCCAGGCTCACCCCTCGGTCCGGTCAGGTTCACGCGAGTGCTCCGCTGGTCCAGCGGGGTTGTCGAACGTAAATGATCTGAAGTCTTGGAGTGACTCCTGTGGCTGCCAACTGCGACGTCTGCGGCAAGGGGCCGGGCTTCGGCAACAGCATCTCCCACTCGCACCGCCGTACCCCCCGTCGTTGGAACCCCAACATTCAGACGGTGCGCGCTGTGATTGGGCGGACGCCGAAGCGGCTCAACGTCTGCACCTCGTGCATCAAGGCCGGTAAGGTCTCGCGCTGACGCGCAGACCGGCATGCCGGTCCTCCAGTGAAGCCGGTTCATCCTCGGATGAACCGGCTTCACTGTTTTTCCTGCCGCGCTTTCCGGCCGCCGCTCTCCCGCCGCTGTTGTCCCGCCGCACCCGTGTTTCCCGCCACACCCGTGGTGGTGGGCGGGCCCGGGGGCCCGCCCACCGGCCGGGTCAGCGCCAGCGCCAGGCGTGGTCGACCGGGCCGATCCCGGCGCCGAGCGCGAAGCCACCGGCGATCGCGCCGGTGATGTACGCCTTGGCCGAGCCGACCGCCTCCGGCAGCGACTCGCCCTTGGCCAGCCCGGCCGCGATCGCGCTGGCCAGGGTGCACCCGGTGCCGTGGGTGTGCCGGTTGTCGTAGCGCGGCGCCCGGTACCAGTGCACCTCGCCGGGCCCGCCGTAGAGCAGGTCCGCGGCCTCGCCCTCCAGGTGGCCGCCCTTGACCAGCGCCCAGCGCGGCCCGAGGTCGAGCAACGCCTTGGCGGCGTCCAGCATCTGCCCCTCGCCCTCGACGGTCCGGCCGGTGAGCTGGGTCACTTCGTGCAGGTTGGGGGTGGCCAGGGTGGCGACCGGCAGCAGCCGCTCGCGGACGGTGGCGACGGCCTCGGCGGCCAGCAGGGCGTCCCCGTGTTTGGAGACGCCGACCGGGTCGACGACCACCGGGGCGTCCACCCCGGCCAGCAGTTCGGAGACGGTCTCGACCAGTTCGATCGAGGCGAGCATGCCGGTCTTCACGGCCTGCACCCCGATGTCGTCGACCACACTGCGGAACTGCGCCCGGACGGCCTCGGCGGGCAGCTCCCAGTAGCCCTGGACGCCGAGCGAGTTCTGCGCGGTGACGGCGGTGATCACGCTCATGCCGTGGACGCCGAGGGCGAGCATCGCCTTGAGGTCGGCCTGGATGCCGGCGCCACCGCCGGAGTCGGAGCCGGCGACGGTGAGCACGCGAGGGGGGGCAGTAGAGGGGCCGCGCGCAGCGCGACGGCCAAGGGCGGGGGTGGGAGACGGGTGGGCCATGAGGTCAACCTACCTGCGCGCGTTCAGAGCACGGCCTCGGACTCCACCCAGCGGTCCTCCGGCACCGTCTTCAGCCGGGTCACCGCGTCGGCGATCGGCACCAGCTCGATCCCGGTCCGGCGCAGCGCGGTGAAGTGGCCGAACGCGCCCTGGTGGACGGCCTCGACGGCGTGCCAGCCGAAGCGGGTGGCGAGCACGCGGTCCCGGGCGGTCGGGGTGCCGCCGCGCTGGGTGTGCCCGAGGATGACCGGGCGGGCCTCCTTGCCGAGCAGGTTCTCCAGTTCGTGGGCGAGCCGGTTTCCGATCCCGCCGAAGGTCCGGTGGCCGTACTGGTCGACCTCGCCGTGGTCGAAGCGCATGGTGCCGGGCATCGGGGCGGCGCCCTCCGCGACGGCGATGATGGCGAACTTCTTGCCACGGTCGAAGCGGTCGTCGACCATCCGGGCCACCGCCTCGATGTCGAAGGGCTTCTCCGGGATGAGGATGCCGTGCGCGCCGCCGGCCATGCCCGCGGTGAGGGTGATCCAGCCGGTGTGACGGCCCATCAACTCGACGACCATGACGCGCTGGTGGGATTCCGCGGTGGTCTTGAGCCGGTCGATCGCCTCGGTCGCGACGTGCACCGCGGTGTCGAAGCCGAAGGTGGCGTCGGTGGCGTTGATGTCGTTGTCGATGGTCTTGGGCACCCCGACGACCGGCAGTCCGGCGTCGCTGAACAGCCTGGCGGCGGTCAGTGTGCCCTCGCCGCCGATCGCGATGAGCGCGTCGATGCCGATGTCCCGGGCCAGCGTCTTCGCGTTCTCCACCGCCCAGGAGATCCGCTCGCGCTGCACCCGGGCGGAGCCCAGGACGGTGCCGCCGAGGGTGAGCAGGCCGGTGACGTCGTCGTGCGAGACCGGCCGGGTGCGGCCTTCGATCAGGCCGAGGAAGCCGTCCAGGATGCCGACGATCTCGTCGCCGTGCACGTCCGTGCCCCGGTGCACGACGGAGCGGATCACCGCGTTGAGGCCGGGGCAGTCGCCGCCGCTGGTCAGTACACCGATACGCATGACTGGGTGCGCTCCCGCTCGCAGTGGTTCAGACCACCCACAGCAGACGGCGGGCGGGCTCGGTTGTCGCCAGCCTACGCAAAACGGACCCGCGAAGCCCGTGCGCCGCGAGTGCGGGGGTCACGCGCCGCCCGCCGCGCGCCGGTGTCCGGGGGTCACCCGCCGTGTGCCGTACGACAATCGGCGCGGCCGCCCGTCACTCGGCGAAGTGGTCCCAGCCGCCGACCCGGTCCCAGGGCGCGCCGTCCACCGTCACCCGGCCGCTGCGGCTGCCCCGGGGGCGGCCGGTCACCTCGCCCACCACCCGCCAGCGGGCCGGGAGTTGGACCCCGCGCGGGAAGGTCGCCACGATCGCGTGGTCCTCGCCGCCGGACAGCACCCAGACCAACGGGTCCACCCCGACCGCCTGTCCGATGTCGGCCATCTGCGCCGGGACGTCGAAGTCGGCGGCCTTCAGGTCGATGTCCACCGCGCTGGCCCGGGCCACGTGGCCGAGGTCGGCGACCAGTCCGTCGCTCACGTCGATCATCGAGGTCGCGCCCAACTCGGCGCCGGCCGGGCCCGCGTGGTACGGCGGCTCGGGCCGGCGGTGCGCCTCGACGAAGGCGCGGGGGGAGCGGAAGCCGCGTTGCAGCACGGTGAGTCCGGCGGCCGACCAGCCGAGCCAGCCGGTCACCGCGACCACGTCGCCGACCTGCGCGCCGGCGCGCGTCACCGGGGCGCGCCCCTGGAGGTCGCCGAGCGCCGTGATGGCCAGCGTGACGGTGTCGCCGCGCACCACGTCGCCGCCGACCACCGTCGCCCCGGCCACCTGGCACTCGTCGCGCAGCCCGTCCATCAGCTCGGTGGCCCAGGTGGTGGGCAGGTCGGCGGGGGCGACCAGGCCGAGCAGTATCGCGGTGGGCACCGCTCCCATGGCGGCCACGTCGGCGAGGTTCTGGGCGGCGGCCTTGCGGCCCACGTCGTAGGCGGTGGACCAGTCCCGGCGGAAGTGCCGGTTCTCGATCAGGACGTCCGTGGTGGCCACCACCCGGCCGTCCGGGGCCTTCACCACCGCGGCGTCGTCACCGGGGCCGAGGTCGACCGCGTCGGTGAGCGGCACCCGGGCGGTCAGCTCCCTGATGAGACCGAACTCGCCGAGCTCGCCCACGGTCCCCTGCATCTGCCGTCCTCTCGCATGTCCATACTGAACTCGTCCCCGTCGCGCCCCCGCGCGCAGCGTACGCCCTTCCGGGGTGTCGGGGTCTCCCCTCCCCGGCCCACCGCGCGGTAGCGTGGTGATCAGACTGCCGGTGAGCCCGTTCCCACCCCGACGACCGTCCGGGCGCTCACGGCGGCGATCCCCGTAACCGGCCGCCGGAGGTCCCCGTGGTACAGGCATACATCCTGATCCAGACCGAGGTCGGCAAGGCCACCGCCGTGGCCCAGTCGATCTCCGAGATTCCCGGCGTCCTCCAGGCCGAGGACGTCACCGGCCCGTACGACGTCATCGTCCGGGCCGAGGCCGACACCGTGGACGACCTGGGCCGCCTGGTGGTGGCCAAGGTCCAGCAGGTGGAGGGCATCACCCGCACCCTCACCTGTCCGGTGGTGCACCTGTAAGGCCCGGCTACCATCGGCGGGTGGCCAGAGAACTCCGAATCCCCCGGGCGCTGACGGCACTGCCGGCGCCCGTCCGCTGGCTGGCCCTGCCGCTCGCCCTGACCTGCACGGTCGTCGTGCTGCTCGGCAGTTGGGGCTCCGCCGACGAATCGGTGGCGGCCCCCCGGCCGGGCGGCAAGGCGGCCGAGTACTGCCGCGCGCTGGCCGCGGCCCTGCCGCAGGAGCTGCTCGGCCACGCCCGCAAGGACCCGTCGCCCGCCTCTCCGTACGTGGCCGCGTGGGCCAGCTCGCCCCGCACGGTGCTGCGTTGCGGGATCGACCGTCCGGAGGAACTGGACGGCGAGCACGCCAAGGACTGGTCGCCGACCGTGGACGACGTCACCTGGTGGTCGCAGAAGCTCACCGACGGCGGCTACCGCTTCGTGACGACCATGCGCGCCGCCTACGTCGAGGTGACCGTCCCGGCCGGGGCCGCGGCCAACCCCTTCGACCCGGCCGCCGCCCTCACCGGCGCGGTGAAGGCCACCGTCCCGGGCTGAGCCCGCGAGGGCGCCGAGAGGGCGGGCCGGGAGCTTCCCGGCCCGCCCTCCGTCGTTCGCGTGCGGCTACCGCAGGCCGGTCGAGCGGCGCAGCGCCGCCTGGAGCAGCCGGTCGATCAGCTCCGGGTAGGACAGCCCGGTGGCCTCCCACATCTTCGGGTAGGCCGAGATCGGGGTGAAGCCGGGCATGGTGTTGATCTCGTTGACCATCCAGGTGCCGTCCTCCAGCAGGAAGAAGTCCACCCGGGCCAGGCCCTCGCAGCCGAGCGCGTCGAACGCGGCCACCGCCTGGCGGCGGATCTCGGCGGTCTGCCCGTCGTCGAGCTTCGCCGGGATCTGCACCTCGGACGAGTCGATGTACTTGGCCTCGAAGTCGTAGAAGTCGAAGCCGTCGCCGACCAGCACCTCGGCCGGGAGGCTGGCCTTCGGGCCGTCCTCGGTCTCCAGCACGCCGCACTCGATCTCGCGGCCGCTCACGCCGGCCTCGATGATCAGCTTGGGGTCGTGCCGGCGGGCCTCCTCGATCGCGGCGTCGAGGTCGGCGAGGTCCTTGACCTTGGTGATGCCCATGCTGGAACCGGCCCGGCAGGGCTTCACGAACAGCGGCAGGCCGAGCTCGGCGGCCCGCTCGCGCACCGCGGCGCGGCCGGCCTCGCTCTCCCAGTCGCGCGGCCGCACGATGGTGTACCGGCCGACGCCCAGGCCGTGCGAGGCCAGGATCCGCTTGGTGAACTCCTTGTCCATGCCGACCGCGCTGGAGAGCACGCCGTTGCCGACGTAGGGCACGCCGGACAGCTCCAGCAGGCCTTGCAGGGTGCCGTCCTCGCCCCAGGGGCCGTGCAGCAGCGGGAACACCACGTCGACCTCGCCGAGGGCCTTGGGGGTGCTGCCCGGCTCGCTCAGGACGACCTCCCGGTCGCCCGGGGCGATCGGCAGCGCGACCTGCCCGTCCACGGACTCGGCGACGCCCGTGACGTCCGGCATCCGGCCGTCGGTGATGGCCATCCGGGCGGGCTCGTCGCTGACCAGCGCCCAGCGGCCCTCGGGGGTGATCCCGATCGGGAGCACCTCGTACTTCTCGCGGTCGATCGCCTTGAGCACGCTGCCGGCGGTGACCACCGAGACGCCGTGCTCGGAGCTGCGTCCGCCGAAGACCAGCGCGACGCGCGGCTTCGCAGCGGACGGGTTCGGGGAGGACTGTTCGATGCTCATATCGGGTTTGAGACTACCGTGCGAAGGGTTTCCGGGGCGTCAGCCGCCCCCGGCCACCGCCCCGGACCACCGCCGCGCCGTCAGCGCCGCTCAGCGCCGCTCGGCCTTCGCCGAACGGGACATCAGGGCCTGGAGCGCCTCCTGGGTGGGCCGCCCGTTGTGCACGACGTCCACCACCGCCTCGACGATCGGCATGTCGACGCCGTTGCGCCGGGCCAGGTCGAGCACCGACTCGCAGGACTTGACGCCCTCCGCGGTCTGCCGGGTCGCCGCAATGGTCTCCGCGAGCGACATGCCCCGGCCCAGGTTCATGCCGAAGGTGTTGTTGCGCGACAGCGGCGAGGAGCAGGTGGCGACCAGGTCGCCCATCCCGGCGAGCCCGGCGAAGGTGTGCGGGTCGGCGCCGAGCACCTCGCCGAGCCGGGTGGTCTCGGCCAGCCCGCGGGTGATCAGCGTCGCCTTGGTGTTGTCGCCGAGCCCCATGCCGGCCGCCATGCCGACCGCCAGGCCGATCACGTTCTTGACCGCGCCGCCGAGCTCGCAGCCCAGCACGTCGGTGTTGGTGTACGGGCGGAAGTACGGCGTGTGGCAGGCCGCCTGGAGCCGCTTGGCGACCGCCTCGTCCGCACAGGCGACGACGCTGGCGGCGGGCTGCCGGTTGGCGATCTCCCGGGCCAGGTTGGGCCCGCTGACCACTGCGACGCGCTCCGGGCCGACCTTGGTGACCTCGTCGATCACCTCGCTCATCCGCTTGGCGGTGCCGAGTTCGATGCCCTTCATCAGGCTCACCAGCACGGTCTGCGGCTCGATCAGCGGCGTCCAGGCGGCCAGGTTGTCGCGCAGCGTCTGCGAGGGCACCACCAGGACGGCGAAGTCGGCGCCGGCCAACGCCTCGGCGGCGTCGGTGGTGGCCCGGACGGAGCCCGGCAGCGGCACGCCCGGCAGGTAGTCCGGGTTCTCGTGCGTGGTGTTGATGGCGTCGACGAGTTCCTGGCGGCGGGCCCACAGGACGACGTCACTGCCCGCGTCGGCCAGCACCATCGCGAAGGCGGTGCCCCACGAGCCCGTCCCCATCACTGCGCAGCGGGTCACCGGCCGCCCTCCTCGTCGTCGTTTCCGCCCTTGGCGCGCCGGCGTTCGGCGGCGGCCGCGGCGGCGCGGTTCCGGGCGGCCTTGCGCATGTCGTAGCGCTCGGCCGGCGGCTCCTCGCCGCGGACGTCGGCCAGCACGGCGGTGATCGCCGTCATGATGTCCTCGGTGGCGTCGCCCAGCACCTGGGCGGTGAGCTCCTGGCCCCGGTACTTGCTCAGGTCCACCGCGGGCCCCGCCGCCACGGTGACCCGGTGGCGCGGGAAGAGGTTGAACTTGCCCTTCCCGAAGCCCGGCCGGCCGTACGGCGGGATGATCTCGTGCGCTCCCCAGTGCGCGACCGGGATGACCGGCGCGCCGGTCATCAGCGCGACCCTGGCGACGCCGCTCTTGCCGGTCATCGGCCACAGGTCCGGGTCCCGGGTGAGCGTGCCCTCCGGGTAGAACTGCACGCACTGGCCGCCGTTGACGGCGTCGATAGCGGCCCGGAAAGCCTGCGCGGCATCGGTGGACTCGCGGAACACCGGAATCTGGCCGGTCTTGCGCAGCATGAATCCGATGAAGGGAATCGAGAACAGCGAGGACTTGCCGAGAATGCGCGGCGGACGGCCGCTGTTGTACTGCCAGTGCGCGTAGATCACCGGGTCGATGATCGAATTGTGGTTCACCGCGGCGATGAAGCCGCCTTCCTTCGGAAGGTGCTCCCAGCCCCGCCAGTCGGGCTTCACCAGCGCGGTCGTCACCGGCTTCACCAGCACGGCCGCGAAGCGGTACCAGATGCCGTAGTCGGCGTTGCCGAACTTGGCGTACGAGCGGCGGGCCACCCCAGGTCCTCCTCATCCGAAGCGGCACGTGGGGTGCCGCGGTCATAACCTCCCGATACCGCGCACCGGTACGGGACCGGTGCCCGGATCACGGGTGCGGAACAGTCTCGCCCGGCTGCTCACCGGCTGTCGAGCGACCGCACCAACCCGCCCGGCAGGCGTGATCAAACGCACGTCCGCACAGATCGGACGGCCTGGCGAGGGCTCCGGGACCGGCGTCACAATGACGCCGATGACCCAGGACACCGTACGCCCCAACGGGCCCGTCGCGCCCCCCGCACCCACCACCGACTGG
Source organism: Kitasatospora sp. NPDC058478 (assembly GCF_042720345.1). NCBI lineage: Bacteria > Bacillati > Actinomycetota > Actinomycetes > Kitasatosporales > Streptomycetaceae > Kitasatospora > Kitasatospora sp. NPDC058478. Next base: position 92,732 of record NZ_JBHXML010000025.1, read on the forward strand.
TCGCTGGTGCTGCCGCTCAAGCCGCTCGCCCTCGCGAAGAGCCGACTGGCCCCGTACGCCGGGCCGCACCGGGCGGACCTCGCGCTGTCCTTCGCGCTCGACACCGCCACCGCCGCGCTGGCCACCCCGGGCGTCGCCCGGGTCCTGGTGGTCACCCGGGACGCGGCGGCCGGCGCCCGGCTGGCGGCGCTGGGCGCGGTGGTGGTCGCCGACGAACCCGGCGAGGGCCTCAACGAGGCGCTGGTGCACGGCGCGGCGGCCGCCCTGGCACTCGCCCCGTGCTCGCCGCTGGCCGCCCTCTCGGCGGACCTGCCGGCCCTGCGCCCGGTCGAACTGGCCCGGGTGCTGGGCGCGGTGCCACCGGACGGCCGGGCCTTCCTGCCGGACTCCCCCGGCCTCGGCACCACGCTGCTCGCCTGCACCCCCGGCCGCCCGCTCTCCCCCGCCTTCGGGGACGGCTCACGGGCCCGGCACGCGGCCGGCGGAGCACTCGAACTGCGCCTGGCGGACGTGGAGTCGGTGCGCCGGGACGTCGACACCGGCGCGGACCTCGGCGAGGCCGCGGTGCTCGGCCTCGGCCCGTACACCAGCAGTCTGTTCGCCCGGCTGGCACGGGCCTGACCGCCGCCCCGCGGGACGCCGTCCGGCCGGTCGGGGCCGCTCGCTATGCTGCTGCCATGCAGGCCACCGCGTTCACCTTCGACCCCGCCACCCGGGCCGGCTCCGTGCTGCTCGACGACGGGACCCCGGTGCCGTTCGACGCGGCCGCCTTCGACGCCGGCGGTCTGCGGCTGCTGCGGCCGGGCCAGCGGGTGCGGATCCGCACCGAGGGCGCCGGCGAGGCCCGCCGGGTGGTCTTCGTGACGCTGCAGACCTTCCCCGACCCCGCCGCGGGCTGACCGCCCTCCGCTGGCCGTCCCCCCGCTGCTCCTCCCCCGCCGTCCGGCACGCCCGCCTTCGCGTTCCGTGCCTGGTCACCGTCGGTCAGAGAATCCTGACTAAGCGCCCGGAAATCGAAAGAGCCGCGGCGACCCGGTCTCCGCAATTCACGGAGGGGGGTGCCGCGGCTCTCTGCCGAAGGCCGTCCGAGGACCGCTGCGCGGGACTACTTGGCAGAGGTCTTGCGCGCGGTGGTCTTGCGGGTGGCGGTCTTCTTCGCCGGAGCCGTCTTCTTGGCCGTCGCGGTCGCCTTCTTGGCGGTCGCGGTGGTCTTCTTGGCGGCGGCGGTGGTGGTCGCCTTCTTGGCGGCGGCGGCCGTCTTCTTGGTCGCGGTCGCGGTGGTCTTCTTCGCGGCGGCCGTGGTGGTCGCCTTCTTGGCGGCGGCGGCCGTCTTCTTGGTCGCGGTCGCGGTGGTCTTCTTCGCCGCGGCCGTGGTGGTCGCCTTCTTGGCGGCGGCCTTCTTGGCCGGAGCAGCGGCGGCGGCGGCCGTGGCGGCACGCTTGGTCGCGGCGCGCTTGGCGGCCGGGGTGGCGGCGACGCCGCTCTTGCCCGGGGTGAGGGAGCCCTTGGGGGCCTTCTTCACCGAGGGGCCTTCCTTCGGCAGCTTCTTGCTGCCGCTGACCAGGTCCTTGAAGCCCTGGCCGGGACGGAAGCGGGGCACCGAGGTCTTCTTGACCTTGACCTTCTCGCCGGTCTGCGGGTTGCGGGCGAAGCGCGCGGAGCGCTCCACCTTCTCGAAGGTGCCGAAACCAGTGACCGAAACCCGGTCACCGGCCACAACGGCACGGACCATGGTGTCGAGCACTGCGTCGACGGCCTCTGCGGCAGCCTTGCGACCGCCCAGCTGCTCGGCCACCGCTTCGACAAGCTGAGCCTTGTTCACGTCTTCCCCTTCGGAAACGGGCGCCGGATGATTCCATCCGTTCTTTTCGCACGTTAGGTATGTATCTGCGGACTTTCAATTACCAAACGCGCGAATCACCCTAGTGTCGCAATGGATTTGCGCGTCGGCGACCTCAGGCGACGGGCGGGCGCCCCTCGTCGAGGTCATGTACAAAGCGACTCAACCGCCTTGCCGCCTCCGGAAGATCGCGCTTGGCGGTCTCGGTGACGATGAGGAGTTGACGGGAGAGAGCGGTCTTTGCATCGGCAGACACGTTCAGCGCATGCACGCGGGCGTGAGCTTGCTTCAACCGCTCGGCCACAAGCGCGTAGAGCGCTGCGACTTCCTGGTCGTCCGGCCCCTCAGCTGGTGCGGAGGCGACGTCCGGCCGATCGTCAATTCGGCGTTCGGATCCCCGGCCCACGGACTCCGGAGCCGCGGGTTCGCCGCCCGCGTACGGAGGTTCATGGTGCCGGTGCATGTACTGATTGTGCCATCTACCCGCAGTTGTACTTGCGCGGGGCCCTCTCCGGCAAAGCCAAATGGGCAATCCGGGGTGGGCCGCGGCGCTAACTCGTGCTCCGGAACGGCGGATGGCCCGCCCCCCCGAAGGGGAGGCGGGCCATCCGGTGGATCGCCAGAATGCTTGTTCTGAGGGGATCTCAGGCAACCGGCAGAGTACGGGGCTTGAAGGCCGGACGGGTCGCTTCGAAGGTCGCGATGTCGGCCTCGTTCCGCAGGGTGATGCTGATGTCGTCCAGCCCGTTGAGCAGCCGCCACCGGACGTTGTCGTCCAGTTCGAAAGACGCGGTGACGCCCTCGGCCCGGACTTCGCGGGCTTCCAGATCAACGGTGATCTCGGCCGAAGGGTTACTCTCGGTGAGCGCCCAGAGCCGTTCCACGGTCTCTTGCGGCAGGACGACCGTCAGCAGTCCGTTCTTCAGGGAATTCCCACGGAAGATGTCCGCGAAGCGCGACGAGATGACCGCGTGGAAGCCGTAGTTCTGCAGCGCCCAGACGGCGTGCTCGCGGGAGGAGCCGGTGCCGAACTCCGGGCCGGCCACCAGGACCGTGGCGCCCTGTCGCTCGGGCCGGTTGAGGATGAACGACTCGTCCTTGCGCCAGGCCTCGAAAAGGCCGCCCTCGAAACCGGAACGGGTGACCTTCTTGAGCCAGTGGGCCGGGATGATCTGGTCGGTGTCCACGTTCGAGCGCCGCAGCGGAACGGCCCGGCCGGTGTGGGTGGTGAACTTCTCCATGGTTCTCAGGCCTCCACAGCCACGTTGGTGTCCGCCAGGTCGGAGGGCAGATCGGACGGTGCGGCCAGACGGCCCAGGACGGCGGTCGCGGCGGCGACCTGCGGGGACACCAGGTGGGTCCGGCCGCCCTTGCCCTGCCGGCCCTCGAAGTTGCGGTTCGAGGTGGAGGCGCAGCGCTCGCCGGGGGCGAGCTGGTCGGGGTTCATGCCCAGGCACATCGAGCAGCCCGCGTGGCGCCACTCGGCGCCGGCCGCGGTGAACACCTTGTCCAGGCCCTCCTCCACGGCTTGCAGGGCGACCCGGACGGAGCCCGGGACGACCAGCATCCGTACGCCGTCGGCGATCCGGCGGCCCTCCACGACGGCGGCGGCGGCGCGCAGGTCCTCGATCCGGCCGTTGGTGCAGGAGCCGACGAAGACGGCGTCGACGCTGACCTCGCGCAGCGGGGTGCCGGCCTCCAGGCCCATGTAGGCGAGGGCGTTCTCGGCGGCCGCGCGCTCCTGCGGGTCGGTGAAGGAGGCCGGGTCCGGCACGTCGGAGCCCAGCGGGGCGCCCTGGCCGGGGTTGGTGCCCCAGGTGACGAACGGGGTCAGCGCGGCCGCGTCGATGAAGATCTCGTGGTCGAAGACCGCGTCCTCGTCGGTGCCCAGGGTCGACCAGTACGCGACGGCGGCGTCCCAGTCCTCGCCCTGCGGGGCGTGCGGACGGCCCTTGAGGTAGTCGAAGGTGGTCTCGTCCGGGGCGATCATGCCCGCCCGGGCGCCGGCCTCGATGGACATGTTGCAGATGGTCATCCGGGCTTCCATGGACAGGCCCCGGATCGCCGAACCGCGGTACTCCAGGACGTATCCCTGGCCGCCGCCGGTGCCGATCTTGGTGATCACGGCCAGGATCAGGTCCTTGGCGGTGACGCCCTCGGGCAGTTCGCCCTCGACCGTGACGGCCATCGTCCGGAACGGCGCCAGCGGCAGCGTCTGGGTGGCCAGCACGTGCTCGACCTGGCTGGTGCCGATGCCGAACGCCAGTGCGCCGAAGGCGCCGTGGGTCGAGGTGTGGGAGTCGCCGCAGACCACGGTCATGCCGGGCTGGGTCAGGCCCAGCTGCGGGCCGACCACGTGCACGACGCCCTGCTCGATGTCGCCGAGCGAGTGGATCCGGACGCCGAACTCGGCGGCGTTGCGGCGCAGCGTCTCCAACTGCACCTTGGACACCGGGTCGGCGATCGGCTTGTCGATGTCGACGGTGGGGGTGTTGTGGTCCTCGGTGGCGATCGTCAGATCGGTGCGGCGGACCGTCCGGCCGGCCAGCCGCAGCCCGTCGAAGGCCTGCGGGCTGGTCACCTCGTGGAGCAGGTGGAGGTCGATGAAGAGCAGGTCGGGCTCTCCCTCCGCGCGCCGCACGACGTGGTCGTCCCAGACCTTCTCTGCGAGTGTCCGTCCCATCGGATTCCCTCCAGCCGGCCGCGTTGCCGGCCTTCTCGTGTCGTCGAGGTCGGAGCTCCCGCCGCCCTGTGGCGGGCGCGTTCTCGCGACCTGCACGCCGGATCGCTGTCCACGATGCGGACACTCTGGTGAGGTCGCATCCTGGATGTCTCCCGGGCTGCTGCATCCAGAGTGGCGCTTTTCCCGGAAGATTGAACTTGCGTCTCGCGGAATGAGACTGCAGTCTTAGGGCATGGACAACTCTAGCGGCGTCGGCGTTCTCGACAAGGCCGCTCTGGTGCTGAGCGCACTGGAGTCGGGCCCCGCCACGTTGGCGGGGCTGGTCGCCGCCACCGGTCTGGCGCGCCCCACGGCCCACCGGCTCGCCGTCGCACTCGAACACCACCGTCTGGTCACCAGGGACATGCAGGGGCGATTCATCCTCGGCCCCCGTCTCTCCGAACTCTCCGCCGCGGCGGGCGAGGACCGGCTGCTCGCCACCGCGGGCCCGGTCCTGACCCACCTGCGCGACGTCACCGGCGAGAGCGCACAGCTCTACCGCCGCCAGGGCGAGATGCGGATCTGCGTAGCCGCCGCCGAGCGGCTCTCCGGCCTGCGGGACACCGTCCCGGTCGGCAGCACCCTGCCGATGAAGGCCGGCTCGGCCGCCCAGGTCCTGCTGGCCTGGGAGGAGCCCGAGCGGCTCCACCGCGGCCTCCAGGGCGCCCGTTTCACCGCCACCGCGCTCAGCGGCGTCCGCCGGCGCGGCTGGGCCCAGTCGATCGGCGAGCGCGAGCCGGGCGTCGCGTCCGTCTCCGCTCCCGTGCGCGGCCCCTCCAACCGCGTGGTGGCCTCCGTCTCCGTCTCCGGCCCGATCGAGCGGCTGACCCGTCACCCGGGCCGCCTGCACGCCCAGGCCATCATCGAGGCCGCGAACCGGCTCACCGAGGCGCTCCGCCGCGGCTGACCGCCGCCATCCGGAAAGGGCCCCGCGCAGCACCACCGCGCGGGGCCCTTCGGAATGCTCCGGGAAATACAAAAAAAGACCCCGGAAACCGGGGCCTTGAATTTCTGGCTGGGGTACCAGGACTCGAACCTAGACTAAATGAACCAGAATCACTCGTGCTGCCAATTACACCATACCCCAACGCAAAGCAAGGGCCGATGGGATAACCCACCGGCTTCATGCTCTGAAGTACCCCCGACCGGATTCGAACCGGCGCTACTGCCGTGAGAGGGCAGCGTGCTAGGCCGCTACACAACGGGGGCTT
>NZ_JBHXML010000025.1:98604-107424 GCF_042720345.1 Kitasatospora sp. NPDC058478
ACCGGCTTCATGCTCTGAAGTACCCCCGACCGGATTCGAACCGGCGCTACTGCCGTGAGAGGGCAGCGTGCTAGGCCGCTACACAACGGGGGCTTGTTCTTCACTTGTACTGCTGGACTTGCGTACTGCGCTGGGGTACCAGGACTCGAACCTAGACTAAATGAACCAGAATCACTCGTGCTGCCAATTACACCATACCCCACCAGAGTTGAACCCCTGTCGGGGCCTTCTCAGGCGTTGCGCCTCTCGTTCGGGGCCGGGCGGAGGGTTTCGCTCCCTCGTCCGTTCCCTCCCGGGCGGCGCAGAAAGAACATTACCCGACGCCGGCCCCGGCTCCAAAATCGATAACCCCAGGCAGCGGCCGGGCGACCTGGCGGTGACGTCCCGGCGGTGACGTCCGGGCAGGCTGCGGGCCCGGCACGAGGCCGGGCCCGCAGCCTGCTCAGCGGCCCGCTCAGGCGGCCGGCAGGGCCTCCAGGGCGGAGTTCAGCCGGCGCAGCGTCTCGGGGCGCCCGAGCAGCTCCATCGACTCGAACAGCGGCGGCGAGACCCGGCGGCCGGTGACGGCGACCCGCAGCGGCGTGAACGCGAACTTGGGCTTGATGCCCAGCCCGTCCACCAGCGCCTCGCGCAGCGCGGCCTGGATCGGCTCCGGGCTGAAGTCCGCGAGCGCCTCCAGCGCCTTGACGCTGGCCTCCAGCACCGGGCGGGCGTCGGCGGTCAGCGCCTTGGCGGCGTCGTCCGGGTCGACGGTGAAGTCGGCCGGGTCGACGAACAGGAAGCCGGCCATGTTCACGATCTCGCTCAGCACGACCATCCGCTCCTGGGTGAGCGGCGCGATCTTCGCGAGCAGGTCCAGCTGCTCGGCGGTCGGCTCGGCCGGCAGCAGCCCGGGGGCCTGCAGGTACGGCACCAGGCGGCGGACGAAGTCCTCCGGGGCCAGCTTGCGGACGTGCTCGGCGTTGATCGCCTCGCACTTCTTCAGGTCGAAGCGGGCCGGGTTGGCGTTCACCTTGGCGATGTCGAAGGCGGCGACCATCTCGTCGATGCCGAACAGGTCGCGGTCGTCGGCCAGCGACCAGCCCAGCAGGGACAGGTAGTTGAGCAGGCCCTCGGGGATGAAGCCGCGCTCGCGGTACAGGTTGAGCGAGGCCTGCGGGTCGCGCTTGGAGAGCTTCTTGTTGCCCTCGCCCATCACGTACGGCAGGTGGCCGAAGCGCGGGGTGGTGCCGTCGCCGACGCCGATCTCGGCGAGCGCGGCGTACAGCGCGATCTGCCGCGGGGTGGAGGAGAGCAGGTCCTCGCCGCGCAGCACGTGGGTGATGCCCATCAGGGCGTCGTCCACCGGGTTGACCAGGGTGTACAGCGGGGCGCCGTTGGCCCGGACGATGCCGTAGTCCGGCACGTTCTCCGGCTCGAAGGTGAGCGTGCCGCGCACCAGGTCGTCGAAGCTGAGGGTGCGGTCGGGCATCCGGAAGCGCAGGATCGGCTCGCGCTTCTCCAGCTTGTAGACGGCGACCTGCTCGTCCGTCAGCTCGCGGCAGTGGCCGTCGTAGCCGGAGGGCTTGCCGGCCGCACGGGCGGCCTCGCGGCGGGCGTCCAGCTCCTCGGTGCTGCAGTAGCAGTGGTAGGCGTGGCCGGCCTCGTGCAGGCGGCGGGCGACGTCGGCGTAGATGTCCATCCGCTGGGACTGGCGGTACGGCTCGTGCGGGCCGCCGACCTCCGGGCCCTCGTCCCAGTCGAAGCCGAGCCAGCGCATCGCGTCGAGCAGCTGGTCGTACGACTCCTCGGAGTCGCGGGCCGAGTCGGTGTCCTCGATCCGGAAGACCAGCGTGCCGCCGTTGTGGCGGGCGTAGGCCCAGTTGAAGAGGGCCGTGCGGACCAGGCCCACGTGCGGGTTCCCGGTCGGGGACGGACAGAAACGAACCCGGACGGCCGGGTTGCCCGCGGCGGAGCCGCTGAGCTTTTCACTAGCCACGCTTGATCACCTTGTTGGTGAGAGTGCCGATGCCTTCGATGGAGACGGCGACCTCGTCGCCGACGTTGAGCGGGCCCACCCCTGCGGGCGTGCCGGTGAGGATGACGTCGCCGGGCAGCAGCGTCATGGCCTCGGAGATGTGGACGATCAGCTCGGCGACCGAGCGGACCATCTGGGAGGTGCGGCCGGCCTGCCGGAGCTCGCCGTTGACCGTGCAGGTGACGGCGAGGTCGGCCGGGTCCAGGTCGGTCTCGATCCACGGGCCCAGCGGGCAGGAGGTGTCGAAGCCCTTGGCCCGGGCCCACTGGCCCTCGCGCTTCTGCACGTCCCGGGCGGTGACGTCGTTGGCGCAGGTGTAGCCGAGGATCACCTCGGGCACCCGGTCCAGCGGCACCTCGCGGCACATCCGGCCGATCACCACGGCGAGTTCGGCCTCGTGCTGGACGTCCGAGGAGAACGGCGGATACGCGATGTTCTCGGTCGGGCCGATCACCGAGGTGGACGGCTTGAAGAAGGTGAGCGGCACGTCCGGGACGTCGTTGCCCAGTTCGGCGGCGTGCGCCGCGAAGTTGCGGCCGACCGCCACGATCTTGTTGGGGAGCATCGGGCTGAGCAGCCGGACGTCCTGGAAGCGGTAACTCTCGCCGGTCGGCTGGGGCTGGCCGAACGGGTGGCCGGCCAGCGCGTGGACGACCAGCGAGTCGGGCTGGGAAGGGTCGCCCTCCACCACGCCGAAGGAGACGCTGCCGGCGGCAGGGCTCCCTTCCCGGACGGAAAACCTGGCAATGCGCACGGCTGGGATACCCCTCGCTTCGTCGACCGCCCGGGGCGCGCCCGGGCGCTGGTGGGCGCCTCGCCCACGGTGGGCGCGGCCCCGTCAATCGTCGTCCAGGCTATCGCGTGGGGCCCCGGCTGACCCCTTTGCCCCTGTTCAGCGCGGTCGGGCCGCGAGCCCCGGCAACCGCCCGGGAACGCCGCAGGGCGCCGCGGCCGCCCTCGGTGGCGCGGCCGCGACGCCCTGTCGGAGCGGGGGTCGGGTCAGTCCTGCACGACGACGGGCGCCGGGGCGACCATCAGCTGGGTGCGGCGCGGGTTGGCGGTGCTGGCCGGCAGCTCGGTGCCGTAGGTGACGGCGTCCTCGGGCTTGCGGGCACCCGGGATCGTACTGAAGTCCGCGACCGAGGCCAGCGTCGTCCGGCGCGGGTTCGCCGTGGAGCGGCAGGGCAGCGTGGACTTGGTGGCGGCCTTCTTCGCCTGGGACATCGAGAGCACCTCGTGGTCGCGGCCGGTCGGATCGCGGCGGATCGTCACCGGCCTGATTGATTCCGAATGATTCGGAGGGGTTCTGGGCAGGCTGATCGGGGCCGTGCTCCGGAGACAGCCAGGTTACGAGATCTCATTCCACAGGGACCGTGACCAAAGCTACACATTAGACTGTGATTTTGATCACAAATTCATGAGCGAATTGCAGATATCCGACATATCGCCGCAACGGTATTTTCCGGCATATCTCCGATAACGGTCATTCCGGAAGGTCTGTGACTCTTTTCGATCTCGGGCCGGGTTGGCATGTATCCGGCGAGTGTCCGAAAAATGCGGTATTCCGGTCCTGTTACGGCACAGTCAGTGAAGTCACGCACGCGTTCGGTAGCGCCGCGCGGCGTGTCCTGGCGGCCCTTGTTGGGATTCCCCGGCTGTGCTGGAATGCCACGGACCGTGGGTAGGGAGAAGTCCACCCCGGCGACGCGCTCACCCGGACCAGCCGGGGAGCGGAAGGAAACTCGACACCGTCCGGTCCGCGGCGACGCGGCGGGACGCCCGGTCCAGAGGTTGCGACGCCAGTGCAGGGACGTTTCAAAAGGGGTAGCGGCGCCGCGGGTAACCCGGAGTCGCACGAGCCCGTGGCAGCCCCCCAGCAGGCGGCGGCTCCCGGCAGCCCGGCCGAGCCGGTGGTCCCCGAGGCCCCCGGCCACCCGGAGGACGACGGCCAGGAACGGAAGTCCGCCCGGGACAAGCTCCGGACCACCCTGACCCGGCGACGGGCCACCGGTCTGAGCCGGCTCGCGATGCGCAACTGGCGCATCCGGACCCGACTGATCGCCCTGCTCGCCCTGCCCGTCCTGGTCTCCCTGGTCCTCGGTGGCCTGCGGATCCAGGCCTCGATGCAGAACTCGCAGCAGCTCTCCCAGATGGCCAACCTGTCCGACCTGGCCAAGAAGGCGACCAACCTCGCGGACGCCCTGCAGACCGAGCGCGACATCAGCGCCGGCTACATCACCGCGCGCCCCAACGACCCGCTCGACGACGACATCGTCACCGCCCGCAGGGCCACCGACGACCTGAGCCGCACCTTCACCGCGTCCTCGGACAAGTTCGAGAACCTCGAACTCTCGGGCGGGAAGGCGCTGCTGTTCCAGATCCGCAGGGACCTGAACTCGATCTCGGACGCGCGCAACACGCCGTACCAGAACAACCAGAACATCCAGTCGACGATCACCGCCTACGACGTGATCATCCGCGACCTGCTGGCCATCACCCAGGACATCGCGCTCGCGTCGAACAACACGGACCTGCTCGTCGCGACCCGCTCGCTGCAGCAGTTCTCGCTGGCCAAGAACGCCACCTCGCAGCAGCGCGCCCTGATCGGCGCCGCACTCGCCAACCCCAAGGGCCCCGACCTCAGCCCCAGCGACGAGTCCTTCGGCATCCGCCTGCGCACCTCGTACGACAACTCGCTCACCAGCTTCAACAACATCTACACCGCGCACGACCTGGACAACCTGCGCGGCCAGCTCAGCTACAACTCGGTGATCGCCGACGCCGACCGGTACGCGCGCTCGATCCTCCAGCCGAGCGGTATCCACCAGACCGACCCGGTGACCTACAAGGACTGGTACGAGAAGGCCAGCGCCAAGATCACCGCCGAGCGCCGGATCGAGTCCAAGCTCATCGAGGACCTCGACGGCAAGGCCCAGGACCTCCAGTCCCAGGCCGACACCGAGGCCATCATCATCGGTGCCGCCATCGCCCTGGTGCTGCTCGTCGCCCTCGGTGGCGCCGGTCTGATCGCCCGCTCGATGGTGCGCTCGCTGACCCGGCTGCAGGCCGCGGCCGAGGACGTCGCCGAGCGCCGCCTGCCCGAGCTGGTCAAGACCCTCTCCGAGAGCGACCCGCACGACGTCGACACGACGGTCGAACCGGTGGCCGTCGACTCCACCGACGAGATCGGCCACGTGGCGCACGCCTTCGACATGGTGCACAGCGAGGCCGTCCGCCTCGCCGCCGAGCAGGCCCTCCTGCGCGGCAACATCAACGCGATGTTCACCAACCTCTCGCGCCGCAGCCAGGGCCTCATCCAGCGCCAGCTGTCGCTCATCTCCGAACTGGAGAGCCGCGAGGCCGACCCGGACCAGCTGGCCAACCTCTTCAAGCTGGACCACCTCGCCACCCGCATGCGCCGCAACGGCGAGAACCTCCTCGTCCTCGCCGGTGAGGACCCGGGCCGCCGCTGGACCAGGCCCGTCCCGCTGGTCGACGTGCTCCGCGCCGCCGCCTCCGAGGTGGAGCAGTACGAGCGCATCGAACTCGCCGCCGTGCCGTCGGCCGAGGTCGCCGGCCGCGTCGTCAACGACCTCGTCCACCTGCTCGCCGAGCTGCTGGAGAACGCCACCTCGTTCTCCAGCCCGCAGACCCGCGTCCGGGTCACCGGCCACGCGCTGCCCGACGGCCGCGTCCTGGTCGAGATCCACGACACCGGCATCGGCCTGAGCCCCGACGACCTCGCCGAGATCAACGAGCGCCTCGCCAACCCGCCGACGGTGGACGTCTCGGTCTCCCGCCGCATGGGCCTCTTCGTGGTCGGCCGCCTGTCCCTGCGACACGGCATCCGCATCCAGCTGCGCCCCAGCGACTCCGGCGGCACCACCGCGCTGGTCATGCTCCCGGTCGACGTCACCAACTCCGCCGACCGCCGCGGCCCCGCCCGGCCCGGCCCCGCCCAGGCCAAGCAGCAGCGCGGGGTCGCCCCGACGCCGCGCCAGCAGCGCCAGGTGCCGCCCGGCCAGGGCGGCCCGGCCGCGCTCGGCCAGGGCCCGGCCGGCGGCGCCCCGCAGGGCGGCCGCCCGCAGCTCGGCCAGGGCGGCCCGACCGCTCCGACCGCTCCGACCGCTCCGACCGCTCCGACCGCTCCGGGTGCTCCGGGTGCTCCGGGTGCTCCGACCGGACCGGGTGCGCCTGCCGCGCCCGGCGGCCGGGCCGGCGGCCTGCCGACCCGCCAGGTCGGCAAGTCGCTGCGCGAGAACCCCGTCCAGCCGGGCCAGCCGGGCCCGGGCCAGCAGCCCCAGGGGCCCCAGGGCCCGGGCCGGCAGGCCCCCCAGCCCCAGGGCCAGAAGCCGACCCAGCAGGCCCCTCAGGCCCCGCAGTCCCAGCAGTCCCCGCAGGGCGGCCTGCCGCAGCGCGGCCCGAACCGGCCGGGCCCGGCGCAGGGCGGCCCCGGCGGCCTGCCCCGCCGCGGCCAGCAGCAGCCCGCCCAGGGCCAACCCGGTCAGCAGCAGCCCACCCAGGGCCGCCCCGGCCAGCAGCAGCCCGCCCAGGGCCGCCCCGGCCAGGAACGGCCGCGCCCGGGTGGCGAGTTCGACGGCGGTCCGGGCCCCCGGACCGGCGAGCAGCCGCAGCACGGCCGGCCGGGTCGGCCGGGCGGCGCTCCGCAGCAGCAGGGCGCCCGCCCGGGCAACCGCCCGCAGGAGGGCCTGCCGCAGCGCAGGCCGGCCCCGCAGGGCCAGGGCGGCCCCGGTCAGGGCGGCCCGCAGGGTCAGCCCGGTCCGCAGGGCCAGCGCCGCCCGCAGCGCCCCGGCCCGGACGCGCCGCAGCGCGACCGCCAGCCGCAGCTGCCGCCGCAGCAGCAGGCCCAGCCGCTGCCGTCGGCCGAGCCGGCGTCGGTGGAGAGCACCCAGCAGTTCGCCCGGCCGCGCTTCGAGGCCAGCCAGATCGACCCGCGTGACCCGCTGGGCCTCGGCCTGGTGGAGCCGGTGCTGCCGAACCCGGCGCGTCCGGAGCCGGTCCGTCAGGAGCAGGCCCGGCCCGAGCCGGTGCGCCAGGAGCAGGCCCGGCCGGAGCCGATGGCCCTGCCGACCGGCCCGTCCGGGGGTGCGGCCGAGCAGCCGTGGTACCCGCAGGAGGGCGGGCAGGAGGCGCGGCCGCGGACGTACCAGCCGCGTCGGCCCGGCACCTCGGCGCCGGAGTTCCAGCCGTCCGACCCGCAGCGCCGACAGGGCCGGCCGGCCCAGGCCCAGCAGCCCCAGGCTCCGCAGCAGGCCGCGCAGGCCCAGGCCCCCCAGGCCCCGCAGGCCCAGGCCCCTCAGCAGGGCCAGCAGCCGCAGGGCCAGCAGCAGCCGCAGCAGGGCCAGCAGCCGCAGCCCGGCACCGGGGACGCCCCCTGGCGCCCGTCCGCGAACGACGAGCGCTGGCGCCGCGCCGAGCAGGTCCGCGAGCCCTCGACCAGCGGCGTCACGATGTCCGGTCTCCCCCGGCGGACCCCGCAGGCCAACCTGGTCTCCGGCACCGCCGAGGCCTCGCCGCTGACCGGTCCGCAGGTCTCCCGGGCCCCCGAAGAGGTCCGCGGCCGGCTGACCAACCTGCGCCGCGGCATCCAGCAGGGCCGCCGGGCCGGGGCCGAACAGGCCAACCAGCCGGGCTCCCAGCATGGTGCCCAGCAGCCCGGATTCGATAGTTTCGGTGGCCGGACCGACGGCAACGGCGCAGATCACCAGGAGCGTTGAGTTGAATCAGATGAGCCAGGCCGCACAGAACCTGAACTGGCTGATCACCAATTTCGTGGACAACACCCCCGGGGTGTCCCACACCGTGGTGGTCTCCGCCGACGGCCTCCTGCTGTGCATGTCCGAGGGCTTCCCCCGCGACCGCGCCGACCAGCTCGCAGCCGTCGCCTCCGGCCTCACCTCCCTCACCTCCGGCGCCAGCCGGATCTTCGAAGGAGGCGAGGTCAACCAGACCGTCGTCGAGATGGAACGAGGCTTCCTCTTCCTCATGGCCGTCAGCGACGGCTCCGCCCTCGCCGTACTCGCCTCCCCCGACTCCGACATCGGCCTCGTCGGCTACGAGATGGCCCTCCTCGTCGACCGCGCCGGCGCCGTCCTCACCCCCGCACTCCGCGCGGAACTCCAGGGCAGTCTCCTGCACTGACCGGAGTCCGAGCGGGATCCGTCCACCGTCCCACCTCCCCCGCCGGGTCCGACCCGACCGGCCCCGGCGTCTCACCCTCAGCTACCCTCAGGCAGCTGATCCCGCCTCAGCTGGCACCGCCCCAGCTGGAACCGGCTGCCCAAGGCTGCAGCACAAGGAGGACCCATGACCCCGCCCTCGACACCCGCCGGCTCGTACGGCAACGGGTACGGCAGCGGCTACGGCGGGCAGCAGTCCGACGGCTACGAGCAGCAGCCGCTGGTCCGCCCGTACGCGATGACCGGTGGCCGCACCCGGCCCCGGTACCAGCTCGCCATCGAGGCCCTGATCTCGACCACCGGCAACGCCGAACGGACCGGCGGCCTGCTGCCCGAGCACGCCCGGATCGTGAACCTCTGCCGTGAGGTCAAGTCCATCGCGGAGATCTCCGCACTGGCCGGTGTCCCGCTCGGTGTGGCCCGCATCCTCGTGGCCGACCTGGCCGAGGCCGGCCTCGTCGCCATCCACCAGCCCGCCGCCGCGGGCGAGTCGGGCGGAACGCCCGATGTCACGCTGCTCGAAAGGGTCCTCAGTGGACTTCGCAAGCTCTAACGCGGCCGCCCCCACCCGCGCCACCACCTCCGCGAAGATCGTCGTCGCGG